>PUKZ01000080.1 GCA_003550725.1 Bacteroidales bacterium
AAACATATACGGTAAACTTTAGCGTTGTTGGCAATAACGGCACGCTGCAAGCCTCGGCCAACGGGGAGACAATAACAAGCGGAGACCTCGTGGAAGAAGGCAGTGATGTGCTGTTTGAAGCCGGGCCGGATGAAGGATACCGGGTGAAAGAGTGGACACTGAATGGTGATGTAGTGGAAAACCACACAGGGGTAACATTTACAGTAGAAGACCTGGATAATGATATTACGGTTACTGTGGAGTTTGAAGAAATTCCACCGGAATATTACGTGGTAAACTTTGAAGTCGTGGGCAATAACGGTAGCTTAACAGCAACTGTTGATCATGAAACAATATCTGACGGAGACAAGGTAAAAGAAGGAAAAGATGTTCTCTTTACAGCTATTCCCGAAATTAATTACCAGGTCAAAAAATGGACACTAAATGGAGATATCGTGGAAAACCACAAAGATGAAATTTACCTGGTCGAAGACCTTGGAGAAAACATTGCAGTTACCGTAGAATTTGAAGAAATACCCGAATACTACACCGTAAAATTTGGGATAATAGGTGAAAATGGTGAATTAACAGCAGAATCAGATAATGAACCAATTAATACCGGAGATAAAGTAAAAAAAGGCAAAGATATTATATTTACAGCTCTTCCGGATGATGGCTACCATGTCAAGTTATGGAAACTCAATGGTGAAATTATTGATAACCATACCGATAAAATTTTCATATATAAAAATCTCGATAAAGAAATAACAGTAGCTGTAGAATTTGAAAAAGATGATGTATCTATAAAAGATTTGAATACAAATAGGCTGCTTGTTTTCCCAAATCCCGCACAAGGTAAGTTCACTGTTAAATCAAATGAAATTATAAAAAAAATCATAATGATGGATATCAGTGGACAAATTATTATAAATCGTGATGTTAATGAATTCAATACAAAAATAAAAACAAGCAATTTGAAACCCGGAGTTTACCTGATTAAAATTCACACCGGTAAAAGCGTAATAACTAAGCGCGTACAGATAATAAACTAAAATTAATACCATATATTAAAATATTTAAAAAAGGAAGGCTTTTTTTGCCTTCCTTTTTTTCTACCACAAACAAAAACTTAAAAATCTTATAATTAAAATTATTTACGGTTAAAATATTACCAAATATTAAAAAAATTTTTAAGTAAACATCTGATAAATTTTTAACTACAATTCAAATAATACAGTAATATATTTTTGTGTATGTTTTATTCAAAAAAACATTTTCTCCTAGAACACAAAAGATAAATATTATAATTGTGATAAATGTAAATTTGAGTAAAAACCTGTTAATCAATGGCTTGTGAAGCCCATTAAAAAGAAAAAAAAAAGAGTTAACTTTGTTTTTTGAATTTTAAACAATTACAAAAAGATAATAATAACATTAAGCATTTTATAACAATTAATTATTTTTTTTATGACAATTATTAACAAGCCTGTAAAAATTATTTCCATTATCGTAATTTTCATCTTAAGTATTACTAACAATAAAAATGCGCAACTTGATTTTGATAATATTCCGGATGATTCATATTACCCTGGAATAATACGCATAAAATTTGATCCTGATTTTGAAAAAAGCTTGAAAAGCATAGACTTTGAATTAACAGACAATAACATAATAAAAACAGGCTTTTCATCAATAGATGAGCTTAACAAATCATATAAAGTTTATAAATATGAGCCTATTTTAAAAACACTTTATAAGGTTTCTGAAGCATCGTTAAAAAACAGGGGAAAACACAAGGAATGGGGGTTTCATCTTTGGTATGATATTAAGCTTGATGCCGGGGCTGATATAATAGATGCTGTAGCTGAGTTTGAAAGGCTGGAAGAAATTAAAATTGCTGAACCTGCTTTCAAAATAAAACTTAATAAACCTGTTGACAGCGGGCCGATTAAAAAGGAAGGCGCTGATTCAGTATGGACTCCTGATGATCCTCATTATAATAGCCAGTGGCATTTTAAAAACACGGGCCAAACAATAGGAGGTCAGGCCGGCATACCCGGATGGGACTGCAATGCCGGGCCGGCATGGAATATTGAAAAAGGAGATACAAATGTAATTGTAGCGATCATAGATACAGGTATGTAATACACGCATGAAGACCTGGCGGGAAATATGTGGCCGGATATCGGTCCAGAGGGAACGGGAACTACTCCGGGCAGTCATGGTACACACGTTGGTGGTACTGTAGCTGCTGTTACAAATAATAATCTTGGAGTTGCCGGATTAGCAGGAGGCAGTGGCTCTGACGATGGTGTAAGGCTTATGAGCATTGATATTTTTAATGGCATATTAAACATCTACGAATCTTTTGTCTATGCAGCCGATAATGGTGCTGCCATTTCTCAAAATAGCTGGACTTATGGAGCGGGTGGCCCATTTCCACCATCAACACAACAAGCTATTGACTATTTTAATGAGCATGGGGGTGGAAATGCCTTAAATGGTGGAATAACAATATTTGGGGCAAGTAACGATAATTCCAGTGCGCCTGCTTATCCGGCAGCTTATGAAGGAACCATATCTGTTGCTGCTCATGATAACAAAGCAGTTAAAGCAGGATTCTCTAATTACGGGGATTGGGTTGATATCATTGCCCCGGGTGTAAATGTTGCATCCACGGAAACAGGTAATTCATATTCATTCAAATCTGGCACTTCCATGTCTTGCCCACATGTATCAGGAGCAGCAGCTTTAATTGTTTCTAACGCATATGGAATATTAACCAATCAGGAACTAAAAGAAATACTAATAGACAATACCAATGAAGATATATACGAAGAAAACCCCTCCTATATAGGACAGCTCGGATCAGGTGCACTTGATATTTATTCTGCACTTAAATCGATTAATAATAAAGTGAATTTTGACATCGTAAACCAAGACGGTGACCCAATAACCGAAGCTGTGATTACTTTAGATGGAAAAGAAAACAAAAAAGGCAATTATGTGTTCTACGTTAAAAATGGAACATACGATTACACTATAGAAAAAGAAGGATACTTAACCATTGAAGATGAAATTACCGTCGAAGATGATAAAACAGTCGAAGTCATTATGACTAAAACATACAAAGTTAACTTCAATATCAAAAACGAAGAAGGTAAAGAAATAACAGAAGCTATTGTTACTCTGGATAGTAAAGAAAATGAAAAAGGCGATTATGTATTCTACGTAAAAAAAGGAACATACGATTACATAATAGAAAAAGAGGGATACTTAAATTATAAAGACGAAATTAGCGTTGAAGATAATACAACAATTGATGTAACAATCGCTGAAGCATATACCGTTAATTTTGATATTTATGATGAATATGGGAATGTAGTCAAAAATGCCATAATTACATTCGACGGAAAAGAAAAAGAAGAAGGTAATTATATAATTGAAAATATTGCAGAAGGAACATATGATTACATTGTAAAAAAAGAGGGATACCATACAGTAAACAACACTATTACTGTAAAAAGCAATTATATTGCCAAAGTAATTATGTACGCTGACGGTACTAATATAGGAAAACATGAAAAAGTCAAATTATCAGTTTTTCCTAATCCAACCAGAGATATATTTAACATTGAGTCAAATGAAAAAATCAAAGAAATCACAATGATAGATATCAAAGGTCAGGTAATCAGAAGTATCCCACTCAATAGTTTAACTTCAGAGATTAATGTTAGCAACATTAGTCCGGGAATTTACTTTATGGAAATTCAAACCGCCGAGAAGGTAATAACAAAGCGTGTTAAAATAGCAAATTAATATTTTTTGAAAATTCATTTATCGCAGATATTTAACGTTTAAAAAAATATTAAAACTATTAACAAAATTGTTATTTTTGATATTTAAAAATTTTTGTTTTACATAATAAAAATAATAAACACTTTTTAATAACTAAATTTAAAAAAACCATTATGAATAAGTTTACTAAAATTATTTCATTTATTTTCATTTTTACTTTAAGTTTAACAGCTGGTTTAAATGGGCAATATATTGATAAGCAAGTATCTACCGGTAATGAATTAAACCATAGTGAAGATTATCGGGTAAAATTTGGTGAAAGGCCACCTCTTAATTTGGAAAATCTCCCGGAAGATTCATACTATCCAGGGATAATAAGGATACAATTTGAACGTGACTTTGAGGAAACCCTTGGAGATATTGATTTTGATCTGATCGACAATGATCACGTAAAAACAGGTATTCAGGCATTGGATGAGCTTAATAAAGCTTATAAAGTAAATGAATACGAGCCAATGTTAAAAGAACTTTATAAGATATCTGAAGCATCTCTTCAGTATAAGGAAAGACACAGGGCATGGGGTTTTCATCTCTGGCATACATTGAGGCTTGATAATAATGCTGATATAATTCAAGCTATAAATGACTTCGAAAGTCTTGATAAAGTTAAAGTTGCTGAGCCTTCTTTTAAAATAAAGCTTATAGAACCTGTTGAAAGCAGGCCTGCTGAAAAAG
>PUKZ01000194.1 GCA_003550725.1 Bacteroidales bacterium
ATCAGTGCTTCCATCATTTACAATCAGCAACTCCCAGTTTTTATGGGTTTGCCGTAGAACCGATTCAATCGCTTCGGTTATATATTGTGAAGCATTGTAGGCGGGTATTATTATGGAAACTAATTTCAGTTTCATTTCTAGGTAAATGTATGTATGATTATATCAATGGTTTTATAATATTAAATAACTTTTCAACCTGATTCCCAGTTAAAAATCCATCAACAAAATCTTTGTTAGTTTTAATTTCTAATTTTTCATCAATTAGCTGTTTTATCTTTGTTGATGATTCTTCAGGATTATCAGGATCGCATATAACACCTAATCCACTATTTTTGATTATCCATTTTTGAGACCCCTCAGTTACAAAAGCGATAATGGGTTTCTGATAACTAAAAAATTCATAAGTTTTTCCTGCTATAAAAAAATCCTTTCCATTATTAACTTTGGCAGAAGTAATTAGAAAAGCATTGCACTCTTGCTGTATTTTTCCAACTTCATCCTTAGATAAAAATCCGTAATGTTTTATTTGTTTTTGTAGTTTGAATTCACAAACCATATTATCGAACCATAAAGGTTTATTACCAATAAACCTTATTTCAATTTTGTCAACATATTCAGGATTGTTATCAATAAGGTGCTTAATGGTTTTGAAAAAGAAATACGGTGATCTGTATTTCCATTCTTGCTTGAATGGTGTGAATTGAACATATTGATATGGTTTTTTCCTCCACCATGGTTTATTAATCAATTTTTCGGAATCTATATTATAATAAAAACTGCCAAAGTACCCTACAATAAACTTTTCTAAGGGTTTTCTTTTGGGCGTTGCTTGCTTATTATAGTTATCAAAACTATTAAAAATCACCTCAATTTTTTCTTTAAATGCCGGATACAAAGAAGCATATTTTTCTTTGGTTTCGGGTGATGTTACCAAAAACCTAAAACTTTCAGCAATACATTTTTTTTCGGTATTTTTTAAATTCAGATAATGCAACTTGCTTGCAAATGGGCTGCTAACCCAAAAACTTAACGGGTCTCGAAAATCAAATATTACAGGGATATCAAATTTCTTTGCAATTTTCCTCACAAAATTTAGCAAGCTGAATGGCGGAACAGATAAAAGAATAAAAGCAGGCTTGTATTTTTCTATTGCTTTAATAAATTCTTTTTCAAGCTGATTTCTCCACCTGTACAATATTGAATCGGTATTGAAAAAGTACCCACTGTTAATTAATTGTGATATTATATCAGGGGGTTTAATATTTGTTTTATGTATAACAAGATCATCAGGTAAAGTTTTGCTAAGCGTTTGGTCAATGTTTGCATTGCTTTGCAGCGTATGATCAACAGTAATTACAACAGGATTTAAACCATATTTTTCTTTTAGATGAGTTGCAAACCGGGCAGGGCGATGGCTGCCTCCGGTGTTTAATGGGGGAAAGTCGTAGGATATTATTAAAAAAGTTTTATTCACAGTATATAGCTTTTATTAAAAAAAGATGCTATGGTTTTATTCTTCATTCGCTATTTTTTAGCTTTGGAAATAATTATACTTTCAAAAAGCTCTTTTAACAGATCAGTTTTTTCTATTTTTAATAAGGAAAGTATTGGTGTAGTATTGGATATTACTTTATGCATTTCTCATATCTGATTCTAATTCATCTTCCATCCCTTTGTCAAAATATGATACATTATATTTGTGAAGTAATTCAAGAAAATCTATCCTGCTCATATTTAATAATTTTGCAGCCATTCCTGATGATATTTTACCTAGTTCATAGAGTTTTACCAAAGATATTGTTTTCATTGCATCTTTAAACTCTTTGTCGTCCATCTTAAGTGAAAACGCTAATGATTGAGGAAAGTTTATTGTTATTGAGCGTTCCATATTCTTGTTTTTAATGCAAAGTTAACAAATTTGTTTTTGTTTCCTGCAAATGTATTATGTCAAGAAAAATTCTCGGATTTGGTAATTATAATATAGCACCATTTAATTGTGCCAATGCTCTGCTTGCTGAAATTGTTTTATATAACAAGCTTTTCGTCTCTATATCCAACTTAGGAGGAAGTAGAGGCAAGTCATTAAACGGCTCTTCTCTTTTAAAGTTTGTCATGATATATGTGTAATTTCTACCCTCATAATCAAAAAACAGGTGTAAAAATAACAAAAAATTACTCTCGTTTGCATGTTAAAGGTAAAATTTACTCCCGTTAATTTAATATAAACACCAAACCGAATTAAAAGAAGCGATCAGAAAAAGGATCATTTGCACAAAGACCTGTTAACTTTCTCTACCTTTTGCATTTCTTTCTCAAAAATGCAAAATCCCATAACTTTATATTATTTTGCTTTTAATATATGATTTATCTTTATGAACATCAAGAAATGAAGAGTATGCGTATTAGTAATAGGGCAGAAGTATTTATAATTTTAAACTTCTTTATCCTGTCTTTTTTTCCCAATAACAAATACTGTTACAAGTCCAACTATTGTGGTTGTTCCAAAGATACCTGCAACTATTTCGTGTCCAAGGTAAGCCAAAAAAAGCGCAATTATCATTCCAAGAATGGCAAGAATAAAACCAAAATATTGTCCGTTCTTACTTTGTCGCAATTCTTCTTTGATTGCGTGTTTTTCCAGTTCAATTCTGTGACTTGATTGATTTTCAGCCATCTTCATAATTCTTTCAGCGCCATTAATTATAATATCATTGTATTCGCTAAGAATTGAAGGAGGAGGCAGAGGGCCACTAAATGAAGATGCTGTTTTGACAGAAAAAGATGCAATAGTCTTTAGCACTTCTGCCTTTTTTTCCTCAGGGATATATTTTATTATTTCTTCAATCTCTTTTGGAAGATGATCTTTTGACTGGTTGGACTCTTTATCGTGATTTTTATTTGTTCTTCCTTTTTCCATTAAACCTGAAATTGAAGTGATTTCTTTTTTGACTTTGAAATTGCTTCACGAATATCATCACCTATTACGCCCCAATCATTTTCTATGGCTTTTTGGTCGGCTTCTTCATTTGAACCGGAATAATTAAAATCAAAATAGTTTCCGGCTACATTTATTATACTGCCAAAACCATCTATAAATGAAGGCCGGTGAAATAAAGCGGTAGTTTTATATGTTTTTGGTTTAGTCATAATGAATTCATTTTATTCAGTTACAAATATATAAACGTTTTTTTATTTGAAAAGTTTTATTGTTTATTTCTTTTTGATTTTTTCATGTATTGTTACTAAAACTCGTAATATAAAGATGTTTTTTCACTAATATTGTATTAAAACTGTTACTATTCTTTGCACAAAGACCTGATAATGTTCTCCAATCTCATCATTTCATTTTCATAATTGCCATGCTTTCGGACAACCTCATAAGCATTGTTGATTTTATTGTTCAATGCCTCTGATGGCTGTAAAAGTTTTTCAATACACAAAGCTAATGATTCCGGCTTCCATTCCCCAAAAAACGTTACTGTTTCATCATTAAAAATATCTGTGTCATAATTCAAAGGCGGTAAAATTACCGGCGTTTTACATGCCATGGCTTCCATCGCTGACACGGGGCTGCCGTCGGATATGGAATTCATTACAACAAGAGATGCCCTTTTATATAATTCAAAGACTGATAATTGCGGTTGCCGGTTTAAAAAGATAAAATCTATTTTTTTATCTGCATCCATTTTCTTTTTTATATGCTCTATATAATTTTTATCTGCACCGTCTTTATCAATAAACACGAAGGAATATTGATGTTTTATCTTTTCAGGCAATAAAAAAATTGCATCAACAGAAAACTCATGATTATACAAGCATTTCATATTCCGTGGAAAAAATAAATAAGGTTTATCTGAAGGAAATTCAATTGGAAAATCATTTTCAGTGCTTATATTGATTTTTGATATATCAACACCGGTTCTGATAATTTGAATATCATCTCTGCCAAAAATTGATTTAATCTTTTGTTTTTGACTTGTAGATGTTGATGTAATAATATCTGCCTGTTTAAAACTTTTCTTATAGAAATATCTTAACAAAAATGCCAATGGGTCTTTTCGCTTAAAAAACCTTTGAATGGTTAGAAGTATATCGCTGCCTCTTGTTGTTAAGACAACGGGGGCATTAAAATTTTTCCTGTAGTAAGCCCATAAGCCGTTTGGTTCGGTATATAAAATATGAAAAACATTAATGCTGTGTTTATCAATTAGCTTTTTTATCCTTTTTGCTTCTTTAATATTACTATAGAATTTTTTAATTGAAAAGTCATCAACATGACCTAAAATATTTATATTATAGTTATTATGGAATTCGTGAAGTTTTTCTTCATCCCAGTTTACAAGATGTGCTTTCCTTGCTATCAAAAAACATTGATGGCTTTTTGAAAAATAAGCCATCCATTTTATATCGTGGATTGAGTTAGGGTCGGCAAGGTA
>PUKZ01000082.1 GCA_003550725.1 Bacteroidales bacterium
ACGGCTTTAATCCACCAATAACATTAATTGACCGCGACGGTGAGCAAATGGATCAGATTAACCCCAACATCGGAAGTCTTACAGGCCTGGGCTGGGATAATTATAGTGATGGCGACGGCCCATACTTATGGGTTTATGCACATCCCGGATTTGCTCCTGATAGAAATATCCTGAAACAGGTAGAAATAGCTACAGGTGATGTACTTCAAACATTTAATGTCATGGATGTAGCCTCGTTAGATCCTGATGCCCCGTCAGGCGGGTTGACAATAACAAACCTTGCAGAGCCCGGAAAGTGGGCACTAATGGGTGCTTCTCAAAATGATATGGTCTGGTGCCTTGAACTGGCCTTTGCAGAAGATATGTTTACCGTCACTTTTGAAATAGAAGATGAAGAAGGTAATGAAATTGAAGAGGCTATTGTTACTCTAAACGGCGAAGAAAACGATCCGGGCGATTATGAATTCCTTGTACCAGAAGGAGACTATGATTACACGGTAGAAAAAGAACACTATATAACAGAAGAGGGCGAAATAACGGTTGATGATGACAAAACCGTAGATGTAATTATGGATTTTGAACTTTATACACTCACCCTGGAAGCTGACCCGGAAGAAGGTGGTATGTTAGATGGTGATGGCGATTACAGGTATGAAGAAGAAGTTGAAGTTTCAGCTGAACCGGAAGAAGGCTTTGGTTTTGTAAACTGGACCGACGAAGACGGCGAAGAAGTGAGTGATGAACCAACATTTGATTTCATAATGCCGGGTGAAGATGTTACCCTGACAGCTAACTTCTACAAAATACCGGTTCTCACACTTGAAGCTAACCCTGAAGAAGGAGGTACAGTACACGGCGCAGGCATCTATGAAGAAGGTACAACAGTAGAGATTGCGGCTGAAGCTACAGAAAACGAAATGATCTTTGAGTTCATTAACTGGACAGGTGATACAGAACATGTTGATGATCCTGAAGAAGCAGAAACAACAGTAACTATGCCCGGTGAAGATGTTAACCTGACTGCCAACTTCCAGGATGTTACAGCAATTACAGAAGCTGAAGAAGTTGAATTGTCAGTATTCCCTAACCCTGCAAAAGACAACGTTACAATTAAATCAAACGAACTAATTAACGAAGTTAAACTGATAAGCGTTAGCGGACAAGTCGTTAACAGCATTGTTGTAGATGCCCCTGAAGCCGAATTTAATGTAAGCAACCTGAAAGATGGAATCTATCTTATACAAATACACACTAACGAGGGTACAGTAACTGAACGTATTCAGATATCACGCTAAACCCGGGGAGGTTTTAAGAAACCCCCAATAATTCAGCTATAAAAAGGGAAGGCCTTAACGGGTCTTCCCTTTTTTATTTAAGACCACTCTAAGCTTAATTAGAAAAACCAAATAGCACAGATATAAATAAATCACTTATTTATTAGATGAGTTACAAAATGTTGAGCATATAATTAAGCAGTTATATTAATAATATAAAAAACAATGACAACATGATGAAAATTCACTGAATACAAAAACTATGTCAAACAACAAATACCCCTACATAATTAGTTAAAAACATAACTCTCAAATAACTAATGTATTAAATTGAAAATGTTCGTGTGATAAAAGTAAAATTATGAATACTTAGGTTATAATTACATATTTTACAATGTTTTAGTGAATATAATTGCCAAATGCAAAAAATTTTCTGTTAAACTAAAAAATATTCTTGGTTTAATTAAAACATGTTATTAAATTTGTTTTTGTTAAATATTTTTTAAAATTCGCACTAAATTTATTTTTTTTTGAACGAACGACTAGGTTCGCTGACATAAACTACTTACAACCAGGCTTATAGCAAAATACCGCTTTTATTCCGGAAATTTCGTTAAAATAATTTATCTCCTAAATTTTTTTAACTTTATTAATAATTGTTTTTATTGTTAACTTAAATTTTGTCAATTATGAAAAAAATTACGGTTTTAGTTTTTGTGTGTTTTGCGGTAATTATTGCTTTTGGGCAAGTGCAATCAAATGATCCCGGACATCAAGGGAGTTTGAAAAGAGAGCACATTATCAATGATAGTGATCCTAATGCATCTGCCGGAATATTTAAACCCACCAGAGACATGTTTGACCTGATATTCGAATTTCCGCCAGAGATTGGAGGTGGTGAATATTCGGTTGCAACTAATGGTGAGCATATTTACACTGCTGCATGGAATAGTGACTCAATTCACAGGTACGAAATGGATGGCTCCTATAAGGAAACTATTACTATATCGGGAGTTGCAGAGCTGAGGGATCTATGCTTTGATGGTGAATATTTTTATGCTTCAAATAACAGCAACAATGTTTTTGAGATGTGTTTTGAAACTGAAGAGTTAATAGGGTCATTTTCTACAACTGCTAGTTTTAGTATTCGGGGTATTGCTTATGATTCAGAGCATGATGGATTTTGGGTAACAAGTGGTTGGAATGCTCCCATCAAACTAATTGATCGTGGGGGTAGCGAAATTGCATCGGTAGATCAAACGGAGGCTTCAAGTATATCCGGCTTGGGCTGGGAAAATGTTAGTGATGGAACTCCGTATTTGTGGGCTTACTCACAGTCAACCGATATAGGAAGTCGAAACATCCTTAAACAGATTGATATTGAAACAGGCCAAACTATTCAATTATTTGATATAGACGAAGTAGTCTCTTTAGATCCTGAATCCATTGCGGGAGGTATGATGATCACTGATTTGGCAGAACCAGGCAAATGGGCATTTTTAGGCACAGCGCAAAATGATATTATATGGGCTATTGAACTTGCAAGTGCTGAAGAAACATTTACCGTTACTTTTGAAATTGAAGACGAAGACGGTAATGATATAGATGATGCTATTGTTACTTTAAACGATACTCAAAACGAACCGGGCGATTATTTATTCAATGTGGTTGAAGGGAATTACGACTACATAGTAGAAAAAGTAGGTTATTACACAGAGGAAGGTGAAATATTTGTAGATGATGATAAAACTGTAGAAATAGTAATGGAAATGGAGTATGAAGTCGTTACCCTCACTCTTGAAGCTGACCCGGAAGAGGGAGGTACGGTTGAAGGCGGAGGTCAATACCAGGAAGGCGAGGAAGTTGATATTGTTGCAACACCTGAAGATAATTGGGTATTCCTTAACTGGTCAGGTGATACAGACCATGTTGATGACCCGGAAGCAGCAGAAACAAAAGTAACCATGCCTGACGATGATGTACTTCTTATTGCCAACTTTGAAGATCATACATCGGTTATAAACCTTAAAAAAGCTGACTTGACAATATTCCCTAACCCTGCAAAAAACAGTGTTACAGTAAAATCAAATGAAATAATAAACGAAGTTAAACTGATAAGCGTTAGCGGACAAGTAGTTAACAGCATTGTTGTAGATGCCCTTCAAGCCGAATTTAATGTAAGCAACCTGAAAGAAGGAATCTATCTTATACAAATACACACTAACGAGGGTACAGTAACTGAACGTATTCAGATATCACGCTAAACCCGGGGAGGTTTTTAGAAACCCCCAATAATTCAGCTATAAAAAGGGAAGGCCTTAACGGGTCTTCCCTTTTTAGGTTTTAAATCATTGTTAATCAATTTGATAACTATAAAATATCCAGATTAAAAAGTAATAATAAAAATGTTTTAAAGTGTCAATAATTTAATTTATTTTGGTAAAAATTTTATTTTATGAACACTATCAAACCTCCATATTTGCTCCGGTTATTCACTTCAAATTTCTTATTATGGAAAATAAAAACCAACTCCAAAAAAATTTACCTCACATTCGATGACGGCCCAACACCAAAAGTTACTACAGAAGTTTTAAGCATATTAAGCAAATTTGGTGTTAAAGCAACTTTTTTTTGTATTGGCAAAAAAGTGCAGGAAAACCAGGAGCTGTTCAAATCAATAAAAGAATCGGGTCACAGAGTCGGCAATCATACTTTCAATCATATCGATGGCTGGAAAACCATGTCAAAAAATTATGTGGCCGATATAGAAAAAGCTCAAAATTTTATCGACGTTAAATTGTTCAGGCCTCCTTATGGCAGAATTACGCCATCACAGTATCTTCAATTGCGAAAACATTATATTATTGTTATGTGGAGCATAATGGCAGGTGACTTTGACAAAAATAAAGATAAACATACATCTCTTAGTTATGTTATAAAATATTCAAATTCCGGTTCTATAGTAGTATTTCACGATTCTGCAGGCTCAGCAGAAAAATGTTTTTATATCTTACCCCGGTTTATTGAATATTTTTTGACAAAGGGTTACAATTTTGAATTATTATAAGATAGTAATACAATATTGATGTTTCTGGATGGTTAAAATAGTAGTAATTTTGCATCCTGCTGAGATTAATTTTTCGATAAACCATAGAAATAATTTATGAATATAATCAGCGATAAACTAAAAATTCGGCATTTTATAATTTTGCTCACCATAATTTTCATATCGGCGGGCTGTGCTAATGTAGTATCGCCGGGAGGGGGCCCTGTTGATGAAGACCCGCCTAAAGTAATTGAGAGCAGCCCTCCTAACTTCTCAACAAATTATGACGGTTCTGATATACAAATATACTTTGATGAGTTTATTGAGTTACATAATTTGCGCCAAAAAATGCTTGTTTCACCCCCACTTGAAGATATGCCCGATGTTCGTATCAGGCGCAGGTCAATCATTATCAGTATTGAAGAAGAACTTATGGATAATACCACATATAATTTATTTTTCGGCGATGCTATTCGCGATATAACAGAAGGCAATGCTTTATCAAACTTTCAATTCGTTGTATCTACGGGTGATTATGTAGATTCCCTTTCCGTCAGGGGAGAAGTTGTTAATGCCTTTGATCTTAAACCTGCCGAAGATGTTTATGTTATGATGTATGATAATATTTATGATTCTGTTCCTTATAAGGAGTTGCCGGTTTACATTTCACGCACCTGCGAAAATGGTCAGTTTGAAATTAACAATATGAGAAAGGGTGAATATCTTATGTTTGCTCTAAAAGATTTAAGCCGTAGCTATATATATGATCAACCGGATGAAAAAATAGCTTTTCTTGATTCATTGATTGTACCCGAATATGTGAAAACCACCCCGGAACCTGAAAAATATAAAAATGATCAGGAAAATAAAGAAAGACCATCAGAAACAGAAGAACAAACAGATACAATAACCGAACACGAAACCATTGAAAATGATACAGAAGAAGGTATATCAGTAGAAGAAGATACTACTATGTATACGCAAAAAAAAGCTGAAGCAGGGTTTTACAGGTTATACCTTTTTCAGGAAGAAGATACCGTACAAAGAATTTCCTCTGCAAAATTTACACCTCCCGGAAAATTAACCTTCGAATTTCGTGTTCCTTTTGATTCGGTGTATGTTGAAGAATATAAAAATCCCTTCGATGATGAGAAGCAAAAGTATAAAGAGTTTTCTAAAGACAAGCAATCTATGTCTTTATGGCTTGATACCTTAAATTTAGAAAGAGACTCTCTGCATCTGAAAGTCTGGGATAAAGACCATTTGATAGATACGGTCAAAAAATCAATAAAACCAAAACAAGATCAACGCAGAAAGGCTGATGAACCAGAATTGACTATAAAACCAAACCTGCAGACAGGTCGAACCATTTCATATTTTAAAAATTTAGTTTTAACTGCTAACAATCCAATAAAAGAAATCGATGCTGAACGAATTGAAATATATTTGAATGATTCCATACCTGTTGAAAGTACCTGGGAACACTTTGGAACCGCCAAAAGAAGAGTTAAGTTTGACCAGGCATTTGAACAAGATACTACCTACAGTTTTATAATACCCGATAGTACTTTTACTGATATTTATGGACTAACAAATAATGATACTTTAAATATTTCTTTCAACACTACCAAATCCGAAAATTATGGTAAAATATTTCTTGATATCACTTTGCCAAACGATGGTGAGCATTATATACTCCAACTTTGGTATGATGACGAACCACTGGAAGAAAAATTTATAAACAAAAGTGATGAATATAAGTTCCATAATTTACCCCCTGCAAGATATAGCTTCAAATTGATACATGACAAAAACAAAAATGGTAAATGGGATACAGGCAAATACCTTAAAGGCATACAACCTGAACCGGTATTTTTGTTGGATGAAGATATTGAAGTCAGGCAAAACTGGGAACATGAAATAATATGGAATGTAAATCAGTAAGTAAATCAAACTAAATCCATACAATATACGTCAAATAAAAATAAACAGCAATATAGTTTAACCAATCAATATTAATGCTAAAGGTGCTGATTATTTTATTTTTGTTTTTTACAAAGACAATGACAGATAACGAAACTCTCATTAAACAATAATATTTAGACTTAATAATCGAATTTTTTCAGAAAATAGCTGTCATATTGGGTTTATAAGTTTAAAAAACGTATCTTTGCAACAAAATTTCTGAGTTGTTATTTAATTCACAAAACAATTAGTCATAATGAAAATATCTCGTATTGAGCACATTGGTATTGCTGTAAAAGATCTTGAAAATTCTATAAAATATTATGAAGATATACTGGGTTTGAAATGTTATGGTATTGAAGAAGTAAAAGATCAAAAAGTCAGGACGGCATTCTTTGAAGTAGGGCAAACAAAAATAGAACTTTTGGAGTCAACTGATCCTGAGGGCCCGATTGGAAAATTCATTGAAAAACGAGGTGAGGGTTTTCATCATTTGGCATTTGCTACTGAAAACCTGGATGAATCGCTTAAAAAGCTTGATGATAAAGGTATTCGGCTTATTGACAAAAAGCCGCGCAAGGGGGCTAAGGGTCTGGATATTGCTTTTTTACATCCTAAATCCACAGGAGGTGTACTCACCGAATTGTGCGAAAACAAAGAAAAGTAATGCTGCAACAAATAAGCAGAGAATAATAACTGATCATATCGAACTGCCATAAAAGCGATATGATTTATTACATTTCTAATAAGCAAAAAAACATTTTAACCTACTAAAGTAAACAGGATGGCTTTTGAAGATAAAATTAAGGAATTGATGGAAAAACGCGAGCAGGCCAGGCTTGGTGGCGGGCAAAAACGTATAGATGCTCAGCACAAGCGGGGAAAACTTACCGCACGCGAACGTATTGATTTACTGCTTGATGAAGGTAGTTTTGAAGAATTTGATATGTTTGTCACACACCGTTGTACCGATTTTGGCTTAGCTGATAAAAAATATTATTCTGATGGAGTTGTAACCGGTTATGGTACTATCGACGGAAGACTAGTATATGTTTTTTCACAAGATTTTACAGTTTTTGGGGGTTCATTATCAGAGTCATATTCCGAAAAGATATGTAAAGTGATGGATAAAGCCATGAAGATGGGTACCCCTTTGATAGGTATTAACGATAGTGGAGGTGCAAGAATACAGGAAGGGGTAAACAGTTTGGCAGGATATACTGAGATATTTCAGCGTAACATACTGGCCTCGGGTGTAATTCCGCAAATCAGTGCTATTTTTGGTCCATGTGCAGGCGGGGCTGTTTATTCTCCTGCACTTACTGATTTTACAATAATGACCAAAGAAAACAGTTATATGTTCGTAACCGGACCTAAAGTTGTAAAAACAGTTACCGGCGAGGTTGTAAACGAGCAAGAACTTGGAGGTGCAAAATCACATAGTACAAAATCAGGAGTTACACATTTTGTAGCTGACAATGAAGAAGAAGGCATAATGCTTATCAGGAAAATGATCAGTTTTCTCCCCCAAAACAACCTTGAAGAAACCCCGCATATCTCATGCGATGATCCTATAGACCGGCCTGATAACAACCTCAATACGTATATTCCTGATAATCCGAATAAACCTTATAATGTTAAAGAAATAATACATTCTATTGTTGATTATTCTGAATTTTTGGAGGTTCATCAGAATTATGCACCCAACATTGTTGTTGGCTTTGCCAGGTTCAACGGAACATCAGTGGGCATTGTTGCCAATCAACCAAATTATCTTGCCGGTGTACTTGATATTAATGCTTCAAGAAAAGCCGCAAGGTTTGTTCGCTTTTGTGATGCTTTTAACATTCCCCTGGTAACTTTGGTCGATGTTCCCGGCTTTTTACCCGGAACAACACAGGAGTATGGAGGTATAATAATACATGGAGCCAAGTTGCTTTACGCCTTTGGAGAAGCTACAGTGCCAAAAATCACTATAGTTTTGCGTAAAGCCTATGGTGGTGCTTATTGTGTTATGAGCTCCAAACACCTTAGAGGCGACATAAATTATGCGTGGCCAACCTCCGAAATTGCAGTTATGGGGCCAAAAGGTGCTATTGAAGTGCTGCATAACAAAGAGATAAAAAACATTGAAAGCGATGAAGAAAAGGAAAAATTCATAGTTGAACGCGAGAAAGAATATGTTGAAAAATTTGCAACACCTTATAATGCTGCAAAATACGGGTATATTGATGATGTAATTGAGCCACGACATACTCGTTTCCGTGTTATCAGGGCTTTACAATCACTGGCCACAAAAAAAGTATTGAATCCACCAAAGAAGCATTCAAATATTCCACTTTAATAAGTTTTTGGTTATATGGCTGAAATTTTAGTTTTTTTTATTTTAAACATTGTTCAAAAATCTGCAGGCTATAATAATGGAAAAACAAGTGTTTTTGCCGAAAGCGACCCCTATGGTGTTATTATGGCTATAATAGGAATGGCAATTGTCTTTTCTGCCTTAATATTATTGTATGTTATTTTTATAAACACACCTATATTTTTTACCCGGGATTTCCGGAATAAGGTTAAAACATTTTTCTCACTGAAAAAGAAAAGCAAGGATTTAGAGCAGGTAAAGGAAACTTCTGTTGAGGAAAATAAAGAAAAGGAAGAACTTTCGGGAGAGGTTAATGCTGCAATTGCGGCTGCAATTTATTTATACAAGATTGAGCTGCATGATTATGAAGAAAAGGTGCTTACCATTAGCAAGGTATCAAGAACTTATTCGCCGTGGAATTCAAAAATATATGGTCTCAGAAATAATTTAAATGCTGATTTATAATGAAAAAGTATCAATTTACCATACATGGCAACAAATATGATGTTACTATTGTAAATGTAGAGGACAACGTTATTGAGCTGGAAGTTAACGGCACCAATTATGAAGTAGAAGTTGATAAATCAATTCAACCTGTAAAGACGCCCAAGCTTGTCAGGCCTACCGCTGTTCCTTCAACCGATACTACGCCGTCATCCGGTACCGGAACAAAAACCACCGGTACAGGTATTGGTGCTGTAAAAGCTCCTCTACCGGGAACAGTTTTAAAAATACATGTGAAAGAAGGGGATACTGTTAAGATGGGTCAAACACTTATTACCCTGGAGGCCATGAAAATGGAAAATAGTCTGGACTCTGACAAAGATGGCAAAGTGGTATCAATTAAAGTAAGGCCGGGTCAATCGGTCATGGAAGGTGATGTTTTGATTGAAATAGGAGGATAAATATGGATTTAGTTGTATTATACGAATTTATTTCTCAGCAGTTAAGCGAGTTTATTGGATACACAGCATTTATTAATGTAACTATCGGTCATATTTTAATGATATGTGTCGGCTTGTTTTTTATAAACTTAGCTATCACCAAACAATACGAGCCTTTGCTACTTATACCGATAGGATTCGGAATCATTATAGGCAATATACCACTAGCCGAAGACACAGATTTTAGCATAGGCATATTTGAAGAGGGAAGTGTTTTCAACCTGCTTTATTTTGGTGTACAGAGTGGCCTTTATCCACCATTGATCTTTTTAGGTATTGGTGCGATGACTGATTTTTCTTCATTGTTGTCGAAACCAAAGCTGGTATTACTGGGTGCAGCTGCGCAATTTGGTATTTTTGCAGCTTATGCCTCGTCATTGATACTCGGCTTCACTCCAGCACAAGCCGGTGCTATAGCTATTATAGGAGGAGCAGATGGCCCGACCGCCATTTTTTTATCATCACAATTAGCACCTGAATTTATCGGACCAATAGCTATTGCGGCCTATTCATATATGTCGCTTGTGCCTATAATACAGCCCCCGGTTATGCGTATGCTTACAACCAAAAAAGAACGGGTAATTCGCATGAAACCACCAAGAGCAGTTCCAAAACAGGAAAAGATCATTTTCCCGATAGTTGGCTTGCTGCTTACAACTTTTATAATGCCTACTTCACTGCCATTACTTGGCATGTTGTTTCTTGGCAACCTGCTTAAAGAAAGTGGGGTTACCGACAGACTCGCAAATACCGCACGAACATCAATGATAGATATCGTCACAATATTTTTAGGACTTACTGTAGGGGCATCAACACAAGCAAACATATTTTTAACCCAAGAATCACTGATGATATTTGCTTTAGGCGTAGGATCATTTATAATTGCCACTTTTAGCGGTGTTATCTTTGCAAAGATTATGAACTTTTTCTCAAAAGAAGGTGACAAAATAAATCCGCTGATAGGTAATTCAGGAGTGTCAGCCGTTCCAAACAGCGCCAGAGTATCACAACAGATAGGGCTTCAATATGACAAAACAAATCATTTGTTGATGCATGCTATGGCATCAAATGTATCAGGAGTTATTGGCTCTGCTATTGCCGCAGGTATCCTTCTTAGCTTTCTTTCCTAAAGAAATATATGTTTTAATAGCTTATAAATATGTCGCCAGACAAACTTTACAATTAATTGATTATAACTTTATTAAGTGTTATAATTTATAAAAAGAATTGCACTAAAAAAATTATTATTTTTGTGCATATAAAAAAATATTACTGACCTTGGAAGATATACCTGATTTAGCTTTATACTTGCATTTAAGTATAATAACCTTCTTTAACGAATTATCGCTTGAAGCAATCATTAGCCTTGCTATAATTGTGTTGTTATTATTATCTTCTGCTATGGTTTCCGGCTCGGAAGTAGCATTCTTTTCCTTAAAAACCAAACATATTGATTTAATAAAAGATAAGAAAACCAGTAATTCTAAACGCTTGCTAGGCTTGCTTGAACGACCTAAACGTTTGTTGGCAACGATATTAATAGCAAATAATTTTTTGAATATTGCAATAATAATATTGTCTACTTATGTTAGTCGAACATTATTTGACTTTTCTGACTATCCTATACTGGGATTTATTTTGCAGGTGATCGTAATAACTTTTATAATCTTATTATTTGCTGAAGTAATACCCAAGATATATGCCGCACAATATCCTATAAGATTTGCCGGCTTCATGACAGCTCCACTTGTTTTTTGCCGGAAAATGTTTTATCCTTTCAGCTCATTGCTGGTAAAATCTACAAACTTCATTGACAAGAAGCTTGCAAAAAAAAACCAGACCATAAGTATGAAAGATTTGTCGCATGCTTTGGAGATTGCAGCTGATGAAAAAACATCTAAGGATGACAAAAAGATATTAGAAGGAATAGTCCAGTTTAGTAATTTTTATGCCAGGGAGATTATGAAGCCCAGGCTTGATGTAGTGTCTGTAGATATAAACACGCCTTTTAATGATCTTTTGAAAATCATTGCTGGGGCAGGATATAGCAGAATACCGGTTTATAAGGAAAATTTTGATAATGTAACAGGAATACTCTACATCAAAGACCTATTGCCATATCTGGATAATAATAAGGATGTCGAATGGCAAAAATTTTTGCGTAATTGTTTTTTCGTTCCTGAAAGCAAAAAAATCAGTGATCTGCTTAAAGAGTTTCAGGATAAAAAAATTCACCTTGCCGTTGTTGTTGATGAGTATGGAGGAACATCAGGAATTATTACACTTGAAGATATAATTGAAGAAATTATTGGAGAGATTGTTGATGAGTTTGATATCGAAGAAATTATTTTTTCAAAGATTGATGATTCGAACTATGTTTTTGAAGGTAAAACCTTACTTAATGATTTTTGTAAAATAACAGGAATCAAATATGAAGAATTTGAAAACATAAAAGGCGAAGCCGACACTCTAGCAGGATTAATTTTAGAAATAAAAAAAGAACTTCCTCACCGGGGTGAAAAAATAGAATTTAAAAATATGGAATTTGTTGTAGAAGCTGTTGATCAAAAAAGAATAAAGCGCATAAAAGTAAAAATAAAATAAACTGATAAAAAGTAAGGTTTTTCAGTGCAATAAAATAATATTTATTATGTTTGCTTTAGTACAAAAGTCTTATCAGGTCATAATTTTATAAATAAAAGTTTTTTACATAAAAAATTATTCATTATAATGCAACGAAAGTTGATATTTCTATTTTGTTTCCAGTTTTTATTAGTTATTATATTTATTTCATGCCAATCGGATTATAGTCCAAAGCCACGTGGTTTTTTCAGGATTGATTTGCCCAAACATGACTATCAGACATTTGACACAACCTACCCATATTTATTTGATTACCCGGTTTATAGTGAAATTGTTCCTGTTGAAGACGGGTCAGCCGGTTCTTATTGGGTCGATTTAGAATTTCCACGTTTTAAAGCTACTGTTCACCTTACCTACAAAGATGATGCAGAGAATAATTTAAACAAATATATAGATGATGTAATAAGTTTCATAAATAAGCAAATACCAAAAGCAACAGCAATAAACGAAGAGATAGTTATTATCCCCGACGAGTCCGTATATGGCACTCTCTATCACATAGAAGGCACAGAGGCAGCATCTACTTTACAATTTTTTCTTACTGATAGCGTTGATCATTTTTTGAGAGGAGCTTTGTACTTTAATGTAAGTCCAAATAATGACAGCCTTGCCCCTGTTATAAAACATATAAAAACAGATGTTGATCATCTTGTAGAGACATTACGCTGGCAATAAATATAACTTTATATTTCTATCAGGATAGCATATTTCTTACTGTACTTATCTCAACAAATGATGGGCCTGCTTTTTTTCCAAAATTTCCAGCTAAAACCACAACCAGGTTTTCCGGTTTTATTTCTTCGGCTTTCAAAAGGTTGTTAAGGGTTGCGCGGATAAATTCTTTTTTGGAAATTTCTACCTCCATAAAATCAGCTGAAATTCCAAAAACAAGTCCCAGTTCCCTCATTACCCTTACTTCATAACATTGTGCATATATGGGTACTGCTCCTCTGAATGCTGCGAGGTACCTGGCTGTTTTACCGGTATCAGTATCAGTAATAATTGCTTTGGTTCCGAGCCTATCAAAGGCATTAACAGCTGTTTTGGAAAGAAACACCGATATTTCATTGTCATGTGGCAATACATCATGTTCGCGCATATGTGGAACATTTGCTTCTGCCTCTATAATTGTTTTACTCATAATTTTTACCGCTTCTTCGGGATATTTGCCAGTAGCTGTCTCTCCACTAAGCATTATCGCATCAGTACCCGAGAAAACGGCATTAGCAATATCGGTAACTTCAGCCCTGGTTGGGCGCGGGCTTTTAATCATGCTGTGTAAAACTTGCGTAGCAATAATTACTGCTTTTTTATTATGCATACATTTTCTAACAAGCTCACGTTGAATTACCGGTATTTTTTCTGCCGGAACTTCAATTGCCAAATCACCACGCGCAACCATAATGCCGTATACGTTATCCAAAATTTCATTTATATTATCTATACCTTCCTGATTCTCAATCTTAGCAATGATCTTGATCTTGCTCTTATGGTGATCAAGTATACGTTGTATTTCAAACACATCTTCTTTTGAACGCACAAACGAATGAGCAATAAAATCTATATCATGCTTTATTGCAAAATTGATATAATCCCTGTCTTTATCGGTGAGGGTAGCAAGAGGAAGTTTTGCTCCCGGCAGGTTAACACTTTTACGGGGCTTGATTACTCCACTGTTTTGTATCTCACAATCAAGATAAGAAGCGTGCTTATCAACAACTATCATTTCAATCGCACCATCATCTATTAATATCCTCTGCCCCGTTTGGATATCTTCAGCAATATTTTTATAAGTAACATAAAGAATATTATTCTCAGAATATCCGTTTGGATTACCTGCTACTTTAATGCGGCTTCCTTTATTTACTTTAAACTCATTACCTTGTGTAATGCGAACCTCAGGTCCTTTAGTATCAAGTATTATTGCGATTTTTTGACTGACTTTTTTAACATTTTGAATCACTTTAATAGTATCATCCGGCATCTGATGGGCAGTATTGAGCCTTACCACATTCATCCCTGCTTCAAACAAACGACCTATAAAGTCAACATCACACCTTTTATCTGATATGGTTGCAACTATTTTTGTGAGTTTATTCATTAAAGTGTATATTATTTATGTCTTTGTAAATTTACCAAAATCCTAATCTTCATCTTCTATATAAAGAAACTGATCACCGGTTTTTTCAATGATGAGTTCCAACCACCAGTCAGGATAACCGGGATGTTCAATAATTGGATATTTGCCCCACTCATTTGTGAGGATCTCTCCATCCTTATCTTTCTTTATATTTCCATCAATATATTTCACCATTAAAAATTGAAATAATTCTTCCCACCGCTCAACGGTATAATTACCCATTTTTACGGAAAAGTCGGTCAAAAATTTTCTGGCAAGTTCAGGATCTTTTTCGTATAATTCAAGTGCAGCTTTATCAATTGCCGGAACAAAATCCATAAACCTATTTTCAAGCTCTGATTGTACTTTTTGTATATCATCAATCATGTGGTCATATCGCAGATAAGCAAAATTAGCTACTTTATTAAATACCCAGAAAGCTGCATCTTCCGAATACTCGATTATACTACCATTTCCTTCTGCATAAGAGTCAGGGGCATGATAAATCCCGGCATACATTGGAACATAAACTGTTGAATTGGTATCATCGACACCAAACCAGATAATACCTCCAATATGTCCGGGGTAATCTCTCCGGCATTGAGCCACGAAAGAAAACCCGGTTTGTTGAGTAGCTGTAGATCTTTCGTGAATATACGTCCTGCCATCTACCTCAAAAGTTAATGGTCGCCATCTGTAGGGCTTTCCATATGGGCCGGCACCAACATCCTTCGATATATCATATTCTGTATCCTGAAAATAATCGCGCTTAAATGACATAACATCAGCAAGGGTTAATTTGCGTTCGGGTTTTATATATAAAGGCATTCGATTATCAAGATCATAGCCCAAGGCATAATCTTTATATTTGTCCATGCCGCTGTGAACCTGCCTGAAGAAACTCCAAACACGCATTTCACAAAAACGTGCAGCACCAAAATCTATCGGAGCATAAGTATCAGAAAAACTAAACTCTTCATCAGGTCCTTCATAATATCCTTGTTCTTTAGCGAAACTAATAACGTCGTGCGAATATATTACACGTATATCAGGGTCATGAAGTTTATCAAAATTTTTGTCGGTAATTGATGTTTTACCATCCTCCAAAGGAAAGGTAGTAATACGTGCATGATTTGCATGAGCAGAGATATATCCGTCGGGTATTCTTTTGGCAACCCACACTAGCCCTTTATTAGCATTGTAATGTTTATCCTTATCAGGGTCAAATTGCAAATCCACACCTTTACCAATAAGTTCCATATGCCAAACCTCATAGGGGTCGGCGATAGAAAAAGACTCTCCCATGCTATTATAACCGTATTTATTAGCTAACGCTGAAATAATCCGAATAGCATCACGTGCAGTGGCAGCACGCATCAAAGCTGAATGGATAATAGTGGCATAATCTATCCGACCGGTAGTATCAACAAGCTCTTCACGCCCCCCAAAAGTTGATTCACCTATAGCCACCTGCTTCTCATTAATGTAACCCACCACAGTGTAAGTAGTGTCAGGATATGGTATACGGCCAATAGGCTCATGTGTCCAGCGATGATGAACATCATAATATGAGCCGGGCTCCTTAGGACCACCCTCAAAATAATATAATTCCCCATACCTTATGTGAGAATCAGCAGCATAAGTAATCATAGACGACCCATCAGCCGATGCACCGGGTGTTACCAAAAAACTGGTACATGCCAATGCCGGTAAAGAAATAAAAACCAATATAAAAATTGTTAAGTAAATTTTAATTTGTTTCATCTGAATATTTTATAGTTATTAAATTGATTAATAGTGATTTACATCCTTAAATATTTGTATTTCAGTAATCCTGTTCCGATGCAACCCTCATGTAATATTGTTTTCTTCAGTCACGAAATCGCTTAGCTGAGTTCATTACCTTTTGTGAACATTTTGTTAATAAGGGTTTCTTTTGTATAAATTGTATTTAAAGCTTTGATATATAATTGTTTATTTTTATTTGCGAATATTCATACAACAAACCTAAATAAAAATTTTCAAACATTGTAACTGTAAATAATTTTTTATTTTAGATTTTTATGAGCTAATCAACTTTTTGCTATTTTTGAATATATTAGGTAGTATAATAATTATTTTAGCAGCTATTGTTTTGAAGTTTGGATGCCCACATTTAAAATTGTTTTATGTATTTTGCAAAATAATATATTAATAACATGAACACAGCTGATGATATTATTTCTAAATTCAATCTCAAGCCTCATATTGAAGGGGGATATTTTACTGAAACATACAAAAGCCAATACCTGGTAGATAACAATATAATTAATGAAGACTTTGAAGGATCCAGGCCACTATCTTCAACAATTTACTATCTTCTTAAATCAGGGCAGGTATCAAAATTCCATAAGCTTAAATTTGATGAACAATGGTTTTATCACTGCGGGTCTCCCCTTCTTATTCATTTAATAGACCAAGGTGGAAACCTGGAAAACATTAAACTGGGGCCGGATATCTCTAAAAATCACAAGCCTCATATATTGATAAAACCAGGTATTATATTAGGTGCAGAAGTAATTGAAAAAAACTCTTTTTGCCTGGTAAGTTGTGTAGTAACCCCTGCATTTGATTATAGAGACTTTACACTTTATGACTCAAAAACACTTATTGATCAATTTCCACAACATAAGAAATTGATTAAACAATTCAACGAATAATAATACTACATCCAAACCCGAGGTCAGTAAACTCACCAAAACCTGCATTATAACCAAGTTTAATCAGTTCTGCAGGCGCTTTTATATTAAATTCGAAAAAATAGCCTTTAGCTAAAATTTGTTTTTGGTTTTCTTTTTTAATAGGTACAATACGGGATGCCGGTTTGCTTGTACAATTAAATTTAAGTTGCGAAAAGTTACTATTTATAGGTTTTACAAAATCACTCTTTACCGATTTAATTAATAAAGCATATTTTGTGAGCAAATTTTTAAAAAATAACTTTTCATAATTTTCATCATCAGGCGAAATATAATTATTATCTCCGGTAACATTATTATCATCGTTATCACAAATTACAGCAGGTGAAATTAATCTGAAATCCATTGAATCGGTAAAATTGGGCTCAGGCTGCAATTCGATATCCTTTATTAAAAGTGTGACCTTATTATTTTTATCACCAAAACGAAGTTCTTTGCCGTTAAACAAATTAAAAAAATCCTGTTCAAAACCTTTATCGGCAAGAATTGAAACAAACATTTCAACATGCTGATTATCTGTTATTAATCTGTCATTATCCTGTTCAAAATTTTCAATATCAAGATTTGAAAAATTAAAAAATTTGAACTGACTATCATCATTAAGGAAACCGGATTTTTCAAGTTTTTGCAAAACCTTTTTGTTGTTAAAATTTATTAACTTATTTATGGATTCCGATAATTCATATTGATAATTTACCGGCATAACAAAAGGTGGTTCACCCAAAAATTCCAATAATAATCTAAAACGCATTTTTTTATTATTTTACATTGAACATACTTTATTTCTAAAAAACAATTGAAACCAAATGCTATAAAAAAATATTATACCTAAATTTCTAAATTGATTTTTTATTTCAAAAAAATTGATGTTGCAAACATATGTAAAGGGAAAAATTCGGAAATTTTACCCATTTTTCTTTGTCAATAGTCTTTTTTATATCTGCT
>PUKZ01000154.1 GCA_003550725.1 Bacteroidales bacterium
TAAGCAGATATAAAAAAGACTATTGACAAAGAAAAATGGGTAAAATTTCCGAATTTTTCCCTTTACATATGTTTGCAACATCAATTTTTTTGAAATAAAAAATCAATTTAGAAATTTAGGTGGATAATAAAAGCTATAATAAAACATCATACCGTACCGGTGATAAAGGTAAAACATCCTTATTTGGCGGAACAAAGGTTCCGAAGTTTCATATAAGACTTGAAGCTTATGGTACAGTGGATGAGCTCTGTGCATTTATTGGATTATTATCCGATCATGATATTTCCTTACACCACAAGAAAAGCCTTAAAACTATTCAGCAGCAGCTGTTTTTGGCAATGTCATTGCTGGCATGTGATAAGGCAAATCAATATGAACATTTACCCAAAATTACCGAAGACGACATCTCTTTTTTGGAACGGGAAATAACCGGTATGAATGAAGCTTTGCCCAAACTTAAATCATTTATTATACCGGGAGGGCATCCGGCAGTTTCATACTGCCACATAATACGCACTATATGCCGGCGATGTGAAAGAATAATTATCAAAATGGCTGAAAAATATTACATTGATCAAGAAGTTTTAATGTTTTTCAACCGTTTGTCTGATTATTTTTTCGTTTTGTCAAGAAAACTTTCCCGGGAACTTAATGCAGATGAAAGTTACTGGGAAAAAGAGGAGTAAAGATGAAACCGGTATGTTAGAATTATTTTTTTAACTTTGAATTTCAACAAAAACTATTAATTTTGCAAAATGACTTCGGGGTGTGGCGCAGTTGGCAGCGCGCTTGCATGGGGTGCAAGAGGCCGGAAGTTCGAGTCTTCTCACCCCGACATTTAAAAACCGTAATTATCTTTATGACAGGTAGTTGCGGTTTTTTGTTTATCTATGTTACAGCAGCCCGGTTTTTTAGAACAATATTATGCTTATCTATAAAGGGAGTTTAATTGATTAAACTTTTTACCTGTTCCAGTGTTTCTATATCTTCGCTGATCACCATAAGAACATCATTTTCTTTAATTACTGTTGATCCACCGGGAGTAATAAATTTATCACCCCTTATTATCATGGCAATGATAGCTTTCTTGGGGAAGTCAATATCTATTATGCGCTTTCCGGCTACAGGAGAATTGTTGGGAACAGCAATCTCTATAAATTCCGATTTCTCATCTTCACTTAATAACATTTCAACCGGCGATTTTGGTTTTACCCTGGCTGGTAATGAAACATTAAACATCTTAGCTACAAGTGGAAGTGTGGTGCCTTGTATCAAAACTGAAGTCAATGAAATAAAAAAGACAATGTTAAATATCAATGGTGATTTTTCTACACCGGCTATGAGAGGGTATGTTGCTAAAACAATTGGTACAGCTCCGCGAAGGCCTACCCATGAGATAAACCACCTGTAGCGATTGTTCATTTTGAAAAAAGAAAGACTTATAAATACACTTAATGGCCTGGCAATTAACATTATAAACAATGAAATAATCAGGCCTGCACTAATTACAGGCAACACCTGGCTTGGAAACACCAATAATCCAAGTGTTAAAAACATTACAATTTGCATTAGCCAGGCAAAACCATCAAACTGCTGAATAATTGACTTTTTATGTATCAAATACTGATTGCCTAAATACAATCCTGTAATATATACAGATAAAAAACCATTACCCCCCAAAAAGTCAGTAAATGAAAAGCTGAAAAACATTACAGCTATAGCTAAGACAGGATACAGCCCTTCATATGCAAGCTGAATGTTATTGATTATAAGTTTACCAAGCCTTCCGATAAAATAGCCTATGAGCCCCCCAAGAATAAATTGTTTGAAGAATAATAGAACTATAGATGCCAGTTTTGCATCCTGATTTAATACCAGGCCGGTAAAAGCAATTGTAAGAAAATAGGCCATGGGGTCATTACTACCACTTTCAAGCTCCAGGGTTGGCCGCAACTTTCTTTTTAATGCCAGTTTTTTTGATCGTAATACTGAAAATACAGCTGCAGCGTCAGTAGAGGAAACAATAGCCCCCAGCAACAGCCCTTCATAAATTGTACAATCGGTAACAAAATAAGCAAAAAAACCTACCGAGACTGCTGTTAGTATAACTCCCAGGGTGGATAATGAAAATCCCTGCCAAACAATTGGCCTAACCGTACTCCAACTAGTGTCCAAACCCCCGGAAAACAAGATAAAATTTAATGCTATTATGCCTATAAATTGTGCAGTTTTAGGGTCATCAAAATATATACCCCCAATGCCCTCATATCCGGCCAACATACCTATTGCTAAAAATAATACCAGTGCCGGAACACCAAATCGGTAAGAAGTTTTGCCCGCCAGAATAGAAATAAATAACAGTATTGAACCAATTAATAAAAAATTCTCCGTTGTTAAACTCATTGCTTCAATCCTTTTAATTGGATCCAAAGCAAAAATAAACATAATTTTTGATAATTGCGAGACAGCCAGAGGCAATGTTGCAAAGCGAACTATTAAAGTTCTAAGCCAACAATCTTATTATATGCAGATTATTCAGAGATAAAACTCGTTAACATTTAATATTAAAAACTATGAAAAACAAAAAAATATGATCAAAAATGGACACATGCCTATTTATGGCCATTATTTTTCTATGAGACTTAAATGCTAATATTTAAAACTCTTACCGTTCATTTTTAATTAAAAAAGAAGTGTCCGTTTTCGAGCAAATAAAAAGTGATATTTTTTTTCTTAAAAGCTAATAGGTTGGTTTACAACAGTTTTAAAGTTGTGGCATGATATTAGTATAGATAAACTTGCAAAATAGTCAGTTAAAAAAATATTTTTTCTATATAAAAACAAAAAACAGCAAAAAAATATTTTTTGTGAAAACTTATTTACAATAGCTTCTCAAAGTTAGTATTTACAGGCATCATGTAAACAATGCTTGTAAATATTGTGTTTGTTTGGGAGCAAATGAATCAAATGAACTGAATAAATAAAGCAAAGCAATTTATATAAAATAGACTAAATTATTAAATAATAAATATAGATAAAAACTTTAATACTATGAAAAATATATACAAAGCAACAAGCAAAGCAAGAATTATTTTTGAGCAACTTTTGAAAAATTACACCGGTTTTTTGACCCTGCTGTTAATAATTGCAGGGTCTTTTTTTATTTTACAACCGGCAGTTGCTCAAAATTTTGAACGCAGTGATTCAGAAAATAGCTGTTCAAATTTCGACCCAACCGACCCGGTGGGTATTGTACCTATATTCAAAGAAGGCAATCCACCTGAAAGTGATTTTGATTTTAAAATCGATGATCCCGTTTCGGGTACCTATGATTTATATGGTACGTCTCTAGAGTTGATCTTTGATAATGTAGATTGCGGAGAGGTATTTAGCTGGGAAGTAGAGGAAGGTGTTGAAATTGACTCCATTACAGTTAAAGGAGGTCCAAATTACCTTTTTTATGATTATCAGGCCAAGGATGGATTCCCCTTCTTTTTTGATGGCTATCTCCACGCTCCGGTTGCTCCAGCCGGAACATACCACGATGTTAGCCATGTTGTTTTCCATGTTGGGCCAATGCCTTCAATTTCCATTGACAAAGATGCTGATCCGAAAGAGTATTACAATGTAGGCGATGAGATCACCTACACATTTACCGTAACGAATACCGGTAATGTAACTTTGGAAAATGTTATTGTCGATGATCCTGAAGTTGGAATCGAATTTGGTCCCATCACACTGGATCCGGGTGAATCCGATGTTTTTACCCACATTTACACCATTACCCAGGAAAACGTGGAAGATGGAGAATTTGTCAATATAGCAAATGCCAGCGGATGGTACGAAGATGAAAAAGTTGAAGATGAAGATGAAGAGACCATATATTTAATCCAGGATCCGGCCATAGCACTTGATAAGTCAGCCGAACCGGGTACTTACGAAAATGTTGGAGATATAATCACCTATACATTTGAAGTAGAGAACACCGGTAATGTAACCCTGACAGAAGTCGAAGTAGACGATCCTCTGTTCGGCGTTACATTCGATGCCGGAGATATGGCCCCCGGAGATGTTTCTGAGTTCACATACGAATACACCATTACCCAGTCAGACCTTGATGCCGGTTATGTATATAACACAGCGACAGCCACCGGTTGATTCGAAGGCGAAGAAGTAACCGATACAGATGATGAGACGATAGAAGCAATCCAGGATCCGGCCATAGCACTTGATAAGTCAGCCGAACCGGGTACTTACGAAAATGTTGGAGATATAATCACCTATACATTTGAAGTAGAGAACACCGGTAACGTAACGCTTGAAGATGTTGTTGTAGCTGATCCTCTGTTTGAATTAACCTTCGATGCAGGTA
>PUKZ01000015.1 GCA_003550725.1 Bacteroidales bacterium
AATTACAGATTATTGCCGCATTTTTTAGCAACAATAACAATTGTTGTATGGGATTTTTATTTTCAATTATAATAGGTTGGTTTTATATGAGAAAAAAGTTTAAAAGGTTTTTTAAAAAACAAAACTATTAAACATGGATGAACACCGGAAAGAGCTATATGAAATTGTGCTAAAAAATTTTTAGGGTGTTGCAATGCGGAAAACTGGAAAAAGTTACAGTTGGAGAATAAAAATTATCCCGGCAAATTACAATCTTTACAAAACTGCTTCAAATTGTTTGAGGAACCTGACGTCGTTTTCAAAAAACAGCCTTAGGTCATTAATATGGTATTTGTTCATAACTATGCGTTCTATTCCCATACCAAAAGCGAATCCCGAGTATTTTTTGCTGTCAATGCCGCAATTATCCAGTACGTTGGGGTCAACCATTCCGCATCCCAGTACTTCGATCCATTGGCTGTATTTGCAAACAGGGCAGCCTTTTTTATCACAGATGTTGCACGACACGTCCATTTCGGCTGATGGTTCGGTAAACGGGAAAAATGATGGCCTTAGCCTGATTTTTGTGTCAGGCCCGAACATTTCCTGTGCAAAATAGTATAGTGTTTGCTTGAGGTCGGCAAATGAAACATTTTGATCAACATATAATCCTTCTACCTGGTGAAATATACAGTGTGCCCTTGCAGAAATAGCTTCGTTACGAAATACCCTTCCCGGCGAAATTGTACGTATAGGTGGCTTTGTATTTTTCATCACCCTTACCTGTACAGAAGAAGTATGTGTTCTTAGTGCAATATCAGGGTCTTTTTCAATAAAAAAAGTATCTTGCATATCCCTTGCGGGGTGATTTTCCGGAAAGTTAAGTGCTGTGAAGTTATGCCAGTCGTCTTCTATTTCGGGCCCTTCAGAAATTACATAACCCAATCGTGCAAAGATAGAGTTGATCTGATTCCTTACAACAGATATAGGATGCCTTGAGCCCGGTTCTTTGAAATTAGCAGGCATTGTCAGGTCAGGCTTGAGCTCTTCTGAGCCCTCTTTTTGCCTGGAGATAGCTTTTTGGTTAAGAGTATCAACTTTTTCCTGGGCAAGAGTTTTAATTTCATTTAAAAGCTTGCCGGTTTCTTTTTTCTGTTCGGGTGGTACTTGTTTGAAATCTTTGAAAAGACTAGTTATTAAGCCCTTTCGCCCAAGCATCCTGATACGAAACTGCTCTATCTCTTCTGTTTTTTCGCTATTAAAAGATCCTATTTCTTTTTTTATTTCTTCAATTTTATCAATCATAAAAAAGTATTTATGCAATAATTTGCCTTAAAGTATAAAGGTTTTATTCTTCTTTCGCTGCAAATATACACATAAAAGAATCAGATGTTTTAAAATTTTGAAATCTAAAAAAGATATAGCCCGCCATACGGAAACACTATCTTTTTTGAATTATTATGATCAATAACAGGTATTTGTATGTGTAGTTCATCTGAATATTTTTGGCTAACAGGTTGACTTGTAGTTGTTTAAACGCTTGCGTAAGTAAGCCAACATACAACCATCCTGGTTTCCATTGCTCCCGGTTATTACCAATTGCAGGGATGCTATTGATCTGCAGAGTGTGTAGATATTATATTCCTAACGGTAGACTACTTTATTACTTCTACACTTTTTAATCTTATATCTTCAACGGGTCTGTCTTGCGGGTTTGTTTCCACCTCTGCGATTTTATCAATTATATCAAGTCCTTCCAACACTTCTCCGAAGACGGTATATTCGTTATCAAGGTGTGGAACGCCGCCAATTGTAGTATAGGCTTCTCTTTGTTCTTCAGTAAATTTTTCACCCATACGTTGTTCAAATTGATCCAGCTCTTGATTAGAAAAAACTCTTCCCTGTATAATATAGAATTGTGATCCTGAAGATCTTTTTTCGGGATTAACCTGGTCACCTTGTCTTGCAGCAGCCAAAGCGCCTTTTTTGTGGAAAAGCCCTTCCCTGAATTCAGCTTCTATTGTATAGTCCGGGCCACCGCGCCCAAGTGGTTCACCCGGTTCTGCATCTTTCGATTCAGGGTCTCCTGTCTGAATCATAAACTCTTCAATAACCCTGTGGAATAACAGCCCGTCATAAAAGCCTTCTTCTGCAAGTTCTATAAAATTATCGCGATGCAAAGGGGTCTTATCATAAAGCTTTATCAACATATCACCATAGTCGGTTTCAAATAAAATTTTTGTTCCCGTTTTGTTTTGATTATTAGTGTCTTTTTCTGAATTTGCACTTGAAACAACTATGCCGGGAATTAAAAAAAGAAATAGTGCGATGCCTTTTAATTTTATCATGGTTTTTTATTTTTTTGAGTTTATAATTAATTGTAAATTCATTTTTTTGATATTGCCTGCAAGAGCAGGATTGAATCATCAATTTCTGTTTATCAACTATATTAATACAAAAATAACAAATTGAAGTTACTAAATAAAAAAATTGAATAAATACTTAAATAGGGTCTACATCAATTATTATCCTGACTGATCTGTATTGGTTGAGTTTCCGGAACTCTTCTGTTATATTTTTCAATTTATGTTTATTGGAAACATATTTACTGTTTTTTGGGATTTTGACAATGATGTTTTTATTATATAAGTTTCGTATTTTACTTATAAGAGGGTATTCGGGCCCAAGGACATTTTTTCCGAACTTTTCTTTTAGTTTATCAGCTAAAATATCACCGGCTTTGTTGGTCATATCGGGATTTTTGTGAACAAGTGTCAGTAATACCAGCCTGTAATATGGAGGATAATTAAAGTTTTTTCTTTCAATCAGTTGCTGTTTATACATAGCTTGGTAATCGTTGGTGATAATTTTACTGATGACCTCATGTTGAGGGTTATATGTTTGTATTATCACTTTGCCTCTTTTATTAGCTCTTCCTGCCCGTCCACTGACTTGTGTCAGTTGTTGAAATGATCGTTCATAAGATCTGAAGTCAGGGAAATATAACAGGTTATCAGCATTAAGGATCCCTACAACGCTAACATTGCTGAAATCAAGGCCTTTGCTGATCATCTGTGTTCCTATGAGGATATTAATTTTTCTTTGTACAAAATCAGTAATTATTTTTTGATATGCGTTTTTTGAACGCGTTGTATCCAAATCCATTCTTGCAACTTTTGCGCCGGGGAAAAAAAGTGGTATTTCTTCTTCAACTTTTTGTGTTCCGAATCCTTTCATTAAGATATTGTTGGATCCGCAAAATTGGCAATTAGCAGGTACTTTGCTTGTATATCCGCAATAGTGGCATTTCAGGCGGTCAATTTTTTTGTGATAAACCAGTGAAACATCACAATTTTTGCAATGCGGCATTGCTTCACATTCGTTACATTGTAGTAAAAGTGAAAACCCTCGCCTGTTTTGAAATAGGATAACTTGTTCCTCATCTTTAAGGGCTTGTTCAATATTGTTTAGTAAAAGAGATGAGAAGTGTGATTTCATGGTTTTCTGACGTGTTTCCTTTTTGATGTCGGCAACCAGTATTTCCGGCATCCGGATATCGCCGTGCCTTTTGTTTAGTTCAACAAGGTGGTATTTGTTAATATCAGTGTTAAAAAATGATTCAATGGATGGGGTGGCAGAACCGAGTACAACCTTAGCACCGGCAAGTTTGGCAAGATAAATAGCGGAGTCACGTCCGTTATATCTTGGCGCCGGGTTATATTGTTTATAATTGGCATCATGCTCTTCATCAATAATTACCAGTCCGAGATTTCTGAAAGGGAGGTAAACAGCTGACCGGGCTCCTAAAACAACTTTATAAGCTATCTTTTCTTTTCCTGATCTAATACCCCCTTTGGCTATGTTATTATAAACTTCGGCACGCTCCATGTCATTAAAATGCGAATGATATACACCAACATCAGACCCGAAATGTTTTTGAAGCCGTTGTATTATTTGTGTTGTTAAGGCAATTTCAGGCAGCAGGTAAAGAACCTGTTTCCCTGAAGAAATATACTCCCGGATCAGTTTTATGTATATTTCGGTCTTACCACTGGAGGTTACACCATGAAGTAAAGCAACATCCTTTGACTCCAGGCCGGATTTTATATCTTCATACGCTTTTTGCTGATGTTTATTAAAAACTATTTCTTTATCACTTTTGGGCAAGTGTGAAAAACGACTATGCTCCTGGTGGTATATTTCAAAAACACCTTTTCCGGCAAGTGTTTTTACAGACTGTGCCGCATTTGGTGTTTCTTCCAGCAATTTATTATATGATACTTGCTGCTGATTAACAGAATGTTTTCCTGAGAGCTTTAAATAAGCCAATAAAACTTTTAGCTGTTTGGGAGCTCTCTTTTCGGCATAATTAAAATAACTTTCCAGTTTTTCTTCGTTTTTTTCATATTCGGCTTTAAGTCTTACAAACTTTACTTTTTGGGGCTTGTAGGTTTCATGCACAAATTCACGGGCAATAATAGCTTTATTTTCAATCAGGTTATCAAGCAGGGGCATTATTTTTTTTATTCCTGTAGCTTTTATTGCTTCGTTAACCGTAAGTTGCTTATTTTTTTGCAGTTCATTCAGAAGATTTGTTTCCTGTATATTGAAAGAAAAGTTTTCAAGGGTTATGTTGGGGTTTATTTTTATTGCTGTTTCGCTGGAGAGCTTGAGAGCAGCCGGGAGAGCTGCGTTCATAACTTCTCCTGTTTCACATAGGTAGTAATCCGATACCCACTCCCAGAAATCAAAGTGCAAAGGAAGTATTAAAGGTTTTTCATCAATAATTGATATTACTTTTTTTGTGTTTTGGCTTGAAGGAGGGTTTGAATGGAGTTTTTTTATTAACCCGGCAAATAATTTTTTACTGCCGAATGGTACAACAACTCTTTTTCCTTCTGCTGCTTTATTAGTTAATGTTTCAGGAACAAGATAAGTAAAATAACCTTTTACCGGCAAAGGGAGTAAAATATCAGCATAAGTGTTGTTTTTTATCATATAATTAAGATATTGCAAAATAGAAACCTGCATGCATATTAATTAATTACCCTGGTTTAATCTCCAAGGCAGATACCTATTCCCCTGGCGGTTTTTGCAAGGTCGGAATCGGGGTTAACATGGTTGTACCTGCTAATGGCATCGTCTAAAGGTACTGATACAATGTTTGGGTGATGATAGGCTACCATTTGCCCGTATTTTTTTTCCATGACCATTTCAAATGCTTTAACACCAAACTGAGTAGCAAGTATTCGATCGAAAGCAATAGGTGTTCCTCCTCTCTGTAGATGGCCCAGAACTGTTTCGCGCATATCTGTTTCTATACCTGCTTCTTTCAGTTGATTTATTAGTTTTGTTGCAATACCTCCCAGCCTGATATTTTTATATCCTATTTCATTGCTTTCGGCATAATGCATTTGTCCATTAGCGGGTTTAGCGCCTTCGGCAATAACAATTATAGCAAATCCGCGATCTTTATCAAAACGGCTATTTATTTTATTAACTACACAATTAATATCGTAGGGAATTTCCGGGATAAGAGCTACATCGGCTCCACCGGCAATTGCAGCATTAAGAGCTATCCATCCTGCATAACGCCCCATAACTTCAAGTACAAATACACGGTTATGGCTGGCCGCTGTAGTTACAAGCTTATCAACAGCATTAGTTGCTTCCTGCATTGCAGTTTGAAAACCAAAAGTAAAATCAGTCGCCGACAGGTCATTATCTATGGTTTTGGGTACTCCGACAAAATTGGCCCCTTTTTCATGAAACATTTTGGAAATTTTTTGAGAACCGTCACCGCCTATGTTTATTACAGCTTCAACGCCAAGATACTGCAAGCGACGGATCATATCATCAGAACGGTCGGCTGTTGTCCATGAGCCGTCAGAGTTTTTGATCGGCCATTCAAATGGCCCGCCTTTACTGGTTGTTCCGATTATTGTGCCTCCACGAATGTGAATACCTGAAACTTTCTCCTCATCAAGTACAACAATCTCCTGTGGTTCTGTTAAAATTCCGTCAAAAGCATTTATACTGCCTACTACTTCCCAGTTTGGTTCTTTTTGTGCACGTTTGACAATAGCCCTTATTACCGCATTTAACCCAGGGCAATCGCCACCTCCTGTTGCAACTAATACGCGTCTTTTCATTTATGCAAAATGTATTTAAAGTTCTAATATTTAATTGTTTAGTAACGAGTAACGGGTAACGGGTCTTACTTAATACACTGGTTACCTGTTACTATTATTTTTCCCCACTTTTTGTTGAAACCAGTCAATCTTTTACAGGATTTGAAAAAAATATTTGGAGAATTTACTCCGGCTTGAAATAATATTTAAAACAGTAATCTGTATTTTAATTTTTATGTTTGCTTAATTACTATTTTTCAAACAAAAGTGTTGATGCATATTCATGCTGTTTTGCTTTGTGTTAAAACAAAGATAAAAATTAATCGAATTAATTTTTGATTTTTTTAACCGTTAAAAAAACAGAGCTGTTTTGTTTGCCCGGCAATAGCGGTGAAAGGAGTATTATTCTTTGCGGAATACTATATTTTGATTATCAACACGATTTATTTTTTGATAAAAATTATAATAGTCGTGGTATTTATCAGCTGAAAAATAGCCGTTATGTGATTCAAAATTGCGAATATATAATACCTTGTTTTCTTTAGTGATTATTTGGCTGTTATACTCACCAAATTTTGATTTGAAAGAGTAATCAGGGGGTGATGATTCTATTATATAACCTTGAGGAATAACAATATTAATTGTATCTGAAAAAGAATTTTCAAACTTTAGTTCGAAGGGATTGTTTCTATTTCTGTTTCTTGGAGGAGAGCTTCTGTTGGCCGAGACCAGGTTTGGTTTAATAAACAAACGTTGATTTGTTTTATTGGCAAATGATCTCAGGGAGATATCCATTTCAAGGGAGGCAACCGGCGAGCTGCCTTCAGCAATAGATACATTATGTTTTTCAATAGTATAATTTGGGAATGAAAAGTTGCGGTACAACCACCTTTTCCTGTCATTTTCACTCATTCGTAAACCGGGGATAAGGCGGCTGAGATACATTCCTCCAAAATCCATATTTATAGATGCTTTTCCATGTCCTTGTTTGTCAAGTTTTATGGTGGCATTTATATTTTGGATATTTTCTTTGGGTTTGAAGGCAGGTGTTTTGTCAAGATGCCCTCCGTCTTCTTTTATAATCAATACAGGCCTGTTGTCATTCATGCTTCCGATGTAACCGAAAGGTATGTGTTGATTTGTGCATTCAAGCCATATAGTGTCGTTTTGAAGGGGGACGCACAAAATTACATGATTGAACTGGCTGACAGTAATATTTTCAAAAAAATCATATTCACCAACTCCTGCTTTTATGAGTGTATAATAAGAATCAATACCTACAGCTTTAAGCATTGCCATCATGTAATTGCAAAGAGCTTTGCAATCACCATAATTGTTTTGGTCAACAGTTTTGGCATCAACAGGTTGCATTCCGCCTATACCAAGACTTATGTTAACATAGCGCGTGCGTGATTGCAGGTATTTATAGATTGATTTTACTTTTTTCCTGTCGTCTTCGTATTGGCTTGCTTTTTCTTTAAGGTAATTAACCCTGTTTTCCGGTAATTTTTGCCGTCCCTGGTTCATAGACCAAATCCATTTTCCGAAATCTTTCCATGAATTACCTCTGCCGAGATACCCCTCAAACTCAAACTCTTTTGATGCAAAAATAACTGCGGGTGCTAGATTATAAATCTTAGGTGAAAGATACTCGCTTCTGACGGCTTCTATATTTTTGAAATCCCATTTTATTTGCTTTTCGTTACCGCCAATTTGTTTTTCATAAGCATCATCTTCAAGGTTAAACTCTTTATAAGATATTTTATGTTCACTGGGATAACTTATTTGTAATGATGCTTTTTGAGCACTGGCATTAAAATGTCTTGCAGGGTAAAAAAATATAGCATGAAATAAGCCCCGGCTGTAGGATACCTCATATTCATACCTCACGGTATATGGATAGGATGAAATCCTGGGAACATATTTCAAAATACGACTGTCTTCATAAAGAGAAAAATCGGATATATTGCTTCTGTCCGTTAGATCTCTTCTTCTTATTCGGGTGATTCTATTACCGTTACCATCATATATTTCACCACTTCTGAATCTTGCTCTTGAATTATCATCATAGTGAATTGCTATTTTACCTGAATTTTCACCGTTTTCATTTAAAACTGTAACAGCTATCTCTCTTTTAATTGTAAAACTTGCAGGTCCATCAATAATTATTTCTTTGTTATTTACACGGTAAACGCTGTTAGCATTTTCAAGCAATTCATATGGAATTTTTGAAAATGCATACTCAGAAGCTAATACAGAATTATTAGACTCAAAAAGAAAAGCAAAAACAATTAATATAAAAGCTGCTTTATACTTTTTTTTAAATAGATTTGATAATATCACTTAATTATAGTTTTTTGAGTACTATATTACGGGCTTGTTCTTCTACTACATTTGAGTAAAACTCTTTCAAGTCGTTGTACTCTTGTGGTGTAAACAAGGCTTTATTAATTTCAAAATCAATATTCACTTCTATATTATTATCTTTACTTTCATTGAAGCTGCTAACATATTTTACATCCCTGTCACCAATATAAAAATGTGCATTGTCCGGCAATTCTTCTACGGCATAACCTTCAGGTATTTCAATGATAGTAGAGTAGTTTCTTTTATATGGAAAAACAAAATCTACCGGGAATTGTCTTTTTTCAATACGAAACGGATTGCTTTCAATTTGATCTATTAGCATTGGGTTTATGTAAAGTACTTCCTTTGGAGTAGTATCTAATTCATCTATTTTCAATTCATAATTGATAATCAAAGGTTTAGACCAGTTTTCCATATTTTTGGTTTCAAATGATATGACTTCAACGCCCGTATTATCGGATTCAAAACTGTCTAAATAATCATCCTTACTGCCATAATCGTTTATTTGATTAGTCTTTGCAAGCCTTGGATAGTCTTTTTTTGTGCGTATAAGATTAGCCTGAATTGAACCACAAGGTTTAATGTTTAATTGAGATTTAGTATGTATATTGTTATCTTGAGAAGCGTCAAGCTCAACCCATTTACTTTTATTTTTTGATATGAGTCTTCCATTGCCGTTAATACATCTTCCGGGCAACAGATAGTATGGATTATTATTTTCTGTTGCATCCATCAAATAAACCTCATCATCAATCATGGCATAAGTTACAACGTAGTTGAAGTTTCTGAGCATTACTTGTGCAGGGTTTATAATACCGTGGTTTCTTGTACTAATTAATAGAGGATGTGCTTCAATATCCAGCTCTTTTAAGAGCATAGTTAACATAAGATTAATATCCGATGCATTGCCTTGCTTGTCTTTCCAGGCTTTTTCCAAACTTTCGCTTACGTAGATGCTATTTTTCTTGTTCCATGTCATTTTATCCTGTATAAGTTCAAAAGCCGCTACCATCCTTTCTTTTGGGTCGGCATAGTCAGATGCAAGTTTTTCTATTTCATCACTTAGAAAATCTGAGTTCTGCAGTTGTTTACCAAACCCGTCAGATTCAAGCAATCGATTTGTTAGTTGAGGCCATGTACTGCTGTAATCTGTTGCTGCACTATATGGAGGCCGGAAAGAAACAAGCTCATGATCAATTTTCGATAAATAATTGATCATAGAGTTCATGTAAGGTTCTCTTTTAAAACCCGGTATACTATCCATCCGGTATGAAGTTATATTTTCATAATAATTTACTGTATGAGAATACCTTTCTACCTCCCCAAAAAATGTTTCTTCTTCCCACTCAAAAGTTATCCGCCTTCTGCTTCTTGAGCTTTCATGCGAATCAAGGTTATGAAAACCTTGAACCAAAGGATTGTAATTAAAATACTCGGGAATAGGAATACGGTATTGGCTGAATACTGTGGGGTATTCGCTTTGAAAATACCAGGAGGGTAAAGTATATAAGAAGTTTGAAATTATAGTATATTCAAGTTCGAAAACAGAACCCTCTTGTATGTTAGGCATAGTAAAATTAACTGTTCTCAAATTTTCGCTTACAACTTCTTCATGTTGATCTCTGCGACGCAGCCTGGTGCGGGTTATGTTTCCATTGTCTTCGGTATAAGTGTAGCCGGTTACATTTATAATACGCTCACCTCTTCCACCCCTGCCATACAATGGTATCCTAAAATCAGCAATATCAAAAGCATCCTTATCAAAAATTTTTACTCGTAAATGTCTTGTAAAACGGTTTTGAAAACCATCTACGTTATGGTATCTTATTTCTGAAACACCTTGATCTCCCAAAATAAGAGCTTTAGCAGTAGAATCATTTTCATAATGAGTCATTTTAACGTATTTATCATCAACATTTCTGAGGCGCATAGATGCATCTTGTGATTTGCAGCCAATAAACAAGGAAAAAACAAGTAATAGTACCGCGTAATTAAAATATTTGATATGCATAATACTAAATTTTTAAAAAATTAAGCTTATGTTAAATTTTATTATAAACCAAAAAATATCAGGAAAAAATTTTAGTGAAATAAAATAATCGAAATTAATTTGTTATAAAAAATTAACAGGAATTAGCGGCAAAAATAAAAAATTTTTATTTTTTTTAATTTTTTTTAAATTTTTCTTTGATTTTGTTTAAAACTTCCGCGGTATATTTCAAATTTTAAAAACCTGCATTCAACAGGCCCGTTATATAGGGTTATTTTACTGGAGGGTTTAAGACCGATAAATTTTAGGGGGTGGTCATACTGGCTGATAATCCATGCTGAGAAGCCTTCATAATTCTTTTTTAATGTGTCTCCAATTCTTTTATAAAAGTCAGTCATATCTTTTTCCCCGATTCTTTTTCCGTAGGGTGGATTTATAATAAGTATTCCTGATTTTAGCTGCGGTTTATAATTAAAAAAGTCATTTCGCTGAAGTTTCAGATTGCCGAGCAATCCGGCCTTTAATATGTTTTGCCTTGCTATAGCTATATTTTTTCCACTGATATCGTAGGCTTCAATAGTGGTGTTTGAAATTGGTTGTTGTTTTTCATCAGCTTGTTTTTTTATACTTTCAAAAAGTTTGGCATCAAAATCTTTCCAGTTAATAAAAGAGAAATTTTTTCTGAATTTTCCAGCCGGAATGTTTTGTGCTATCATTGCGGCTTCGATGGGTATTGTGCCGCTTCCGCACATGGGGTCGATTAAGGCTGATTTTTGGTTCCAGCCGGAGAGCTTGATAAGGCCTGCAGCCAGAACTTCGTTTAGAGGTGCTTCGCCTGCGTATTTTCGGTAATTTCTTTTAAACAATTGAGGGCCTGAGCTGTCAAGTGAAACTTTGCATCTGGTTTTGCTTATATGTATTGCTATTTTTATATCGGGGTTGATTTTATCAACATTGGGCCTTGCTCCATATTTGTCATTGAAATAATCTGCTATGGCATCTTTTGACCTTAATTCCACGAAGTGAGAGTTATCAAATACAGTATCGAATATAACAGCTTTGACAGCAATAGTTTTGGAATGGTCAAAATATTGGTCCCATTCTATTTGACGCAATATATTGTATAAATCTTGCTGTTCAGCAATCTCAAAGCTTTCTATGGCACGTAATATATTAATTGCAGTTCTGCTAAGCAGGTTAGCCTTATATATTAAATTCTTGTTTCCTGAAAACTCTACTGCTCTTGTAACAATCCTGATGTTTCCGGCTCCCAGTTGCGTTAATTCATCAGCCAAAATATTTTCAAGCCCTGCAAATGTTTTGGCTACAAGTTTTAATGATTGGTTTTTCAATTTTATATTTCGGTTTATTGTTCAAAGGTTCTTCTATAAACATATGAACAACGTTTTTATATGAAATTTATTATTATTTAAAATTCTAAAATGATTTATTAATGAATTAAAAAAAAGCACAAATAACAAATTGTAGATTACTGTCTCACTGTGCAGAGCTTTAATTTGATAATTGTTTTTGTTCACATAAAAATAATTTAAAAGGTGTTCACGAGCTCACTATGTTACTCCCTTCGGTCGTGGTTTCCCGTTGGTCGGCACGTTCGGTTATTATTTGTAAATTTCAATTCAGAAATTTGGGTATTATGTAAATTATGATGGTCTTCTGCATCGAATTTTAACCAGGATTTCCTTGGGCTTAATAGCAGGTTTAAATTCATAAGTAATCGACGGCTTAAAGTAGAAGTTTGTTTATTTTATACATAGTTATATTATTGATGCTTACTTAATGGCTGATGCTTACTTAATGGCTTCACAGTCCAAGTCTTATCAGCTTCTTGCCGAGAAGCACAGAAACATGCATGTTTACCATAATGAGCCGGAAAGCCTGCCTGAAGAAGGATCTGAAAAATCAAAACTTGCCACGGATTTGTTAAGTTTAAATCCTGAAGATGATGTTGATAATTATATCAGTCATACTGAAAAGCTTCTTGCTTTGGAATTAGCTGAATTTACTGAAAAATAAGAGAGCCGGCTTTGTTTTAATTGGTCAATAAATAAAGGAGACTGTTAACATGTAACATGTCTCCTTTTACTTACTCAGTTTTTAAACAGTATTTAATTTTAATTGTTATTATTCATCACAATATACATTATAATTTGTACCTACCGGCAAACTCAAAAATGATTCTATTTCTATAACAATACGTTGTGGGTTACATTCATCTAATCCCCACTCTTCGGGACCCATATCATCACTTAATGACTGATCAAATTGCCATGTTTGATACTCCTCATTCCATAAATACTGATCATATTCAATTTGCATATTATATTCTTTATCAGATTCTACAATAAAATAGTCAGAAAATTCACCATAATCAATATTTTCAACTGTAATATCACCAATAGTGAATTTAGTGATATCATATTTTACCGGCACTATCTCTAATGCGTCACTGTATGCATTATTACTGAGTCGCACTTCATATTCCTCAGGATCTTTCTCACATGAAATAAAAATAGTAGTTGCAAATGCTATCAAAAGCAATAACCCGAATTTGTTTTTTATTAAAGTTTTCATAATGTTTAAATTTTAAATTATTATTTTATTGATTATATTTATTAGGTCTTATCTGTGTTATTTAATTATGTTTTTTTGATAAGCCTTTGAATAAATTCTTTGATTTAATTTTTAAAAACCCAGTGTAACTTCAGCTTGTTTTTTTAGATGCCAAACTGAAGTTACAGCCGGGCTTATTTTTAATTGCTTTAATACTCAATAGTTCTTGATATTTCAATATCTCCAATAGTCATTTTTGTCCAGTTGCCATTGCTGTCTGTTTGCTTATCAATATTATACTGGGATGTTTCACCATGAGATTTAACAATCATCTCATCATCAGAGAAAGTAATGTTACCGGAACGATCCTCTTCAAACAGGACTGTGGTTGGAAGTGTGAAATTGCTATCCAGTATTTTGTCAAAAACGGCTCCAAAGAAAGCTCCAAAACCTGCTTCCCTGTTGCGGTCTATTCTGTTTGAGCTAAAGTCAACAGATTTAACAGAAAAATCATCTTCAAGAGCAAACTGGTATGTCATATTTCTAAAACCAAGTGCATCTTCTTTGTTAATTTTAGCAAATTGCTGGTACATGAATTTCTCTTTCAGCATGATATTTTCCAGTAAAATATTACCATCGTAATCATACATAACATTTATTCCACTGCCTGGTCTCCATTTAGCCCGGGTGTCAGTTTTGATATCACTAATAATAAGACGGGTAGAAAGATTGAAATAAGAATCGCGGGAGCTACTGGGCAGCATAATAGACCCATTTTTCTGGTTAGTGCTAATTGTTCCATCAGCCGTTTCAATTTTTACACGGTATGAATTAGTTAAAGGAAACAGGAAGGTTTTCTTAACAGTGTAATCTGCTACTTTACTACCATTTTTTGTTATAGTTCCGGTAACTTGCTTAGGTTGTTCTATACCCAAATCACTGGAAACAAACTCAACCGGCACATCAAGGTCAGCAATGAGCTGTGATAAAAAGATATTAATGCCCCACTCTCTTGCTGTATTTGAAGCGTTTTCCCTTGCTTCACTGTCAGCCAGGAAGTTAATAAAGCTAGGATTCATTGCATCAATTCCGGGAAAATAACTGTCCATCATACGCTTAAATATGTGCAAATTAGCTATAGACTCCTCATCATAAACACCAACCCTGCTCAAGCCTATTACTTCACCATCCCTGTTGGTAGTTTCTTCCCATTCAATAAAATTCATGCTAATAGCTTCATCTATATGCGAATGTGCCTGTTGCCTGTTACCTAAAAGGAAATGTGCGACAGCAAGGTTGTTGTGGACAGTCCATACGTTTTCATCATTTACGGGAGCATCGTCACCGGGCTGGTGTTGACTTAGCATTTCTTCCCAATATGCTAAATTCTCTCTTACTTTATTTTGATATTCTTCGCTGCGATGCTGCCTGTTGAATGAATTTATCAATTCGCCAAGTTCATCCTGTTTGTCGTCTGCTTCACCGCGTTCACTCCTGTCAAGCCCTCTTACCCTATATACAGGTACATCAATCCAGGCAAACCTTAAAGCATACTTATTAAGAACTTCGTTTACAGCCCACCTCTTGCCCAGGTCAATCCTGGAATTATCCTTTGCTTGCGCACCGGCCATCATATCACCTTCACCTTCTCCAACAACCCAATAGGGCCCATCTGATTCAAGAAGCGTTCTGTTATCCGTTTCAGGAGAACTGTCATATAACTTATATTCAGCTTTTACCCCTATGGATTGGTTTCCGCTATGAGCTTCGGGTTCGAAAAGAATCTCTTCAAGATCAAAATTTTGTGCCCGCTCTTCTGTCGAAACTATCACCTCAAGGTAATATCTGCCTTCAGCCGGAAACACACCCGGTATCAGTGTGTAAGTTCCACCACTAACTTCCTTGTCGGAAATTGCACCTGCTTCATCTTCAACCACACCACTTTCAGTAGCAGCAGCTGCCATCCTTCCCAACCTGCTGTCACTATCCACTGCATCACCTGCTGCATCATCAGCACCACCAAGCCTTGCTTCCCTGGTAATAGAAACTCCTAATGATCTTGCCTTTTCTTCGGGGTTTTCTGTAGGGAATTGTAACCTTCGCATATTGTAAGTATCCGTGCGATACGGATTGCGTAATTGTGCATTTACGGGCAATATGATCATAAATGCTAATAATGTTAATAATAAATTTTTTAAATTCATAATTCTAAAATTTTAATAAGTGAATAATTTATTTTGATAGTTTGATTTAATTTTTTCATTCAATTAAATTGCAAATTGGCTTTTATCATATTAGTTGCAATATATCTTCGATTTTGAAAAGAAATTTTAAAAAAATTGAATAAAGTTTAATAGACAAAAAAAAGCAGTTTCAATGCCGGCTTTTTTGCATTGTGGTTATTGCTCTGCTACCATTGTGTTGCCGTTATGCGGCTTTGATGTATGGAATTTCTTACTTATGGCACTGACTGAAAGCTTCCTGATATAAAATTCATTTAAAAAATACATCATCCTTCCAGTTCCGCGGATTGTTGATAATATAATTCCTGATCCGCATATACGATTCATCGTCGCGGATGATATGGTCGTGGAAACGGGATTGCCAACCAAAACATGATATTATTATACGTGCATTGATGGCACAAATACGTTTGTATTGATTAATGATAACGCCCAATGTGCCCGGTTTCCATTTCGGGCTTTTCCCGCCGTGGTTATTCGGGAATTGCCCGGATTTTTCATTTTTGGGATTTTTATGGATTGAATGGTTATTGGATCGGATTGTTGGATCATTTGGTTTATTTTTTGAATCGTTTTTGTGGTTTGTATGGCCGGCGGGATTATTTGTTGGCCGGATGTAAGCCTACGGGTAGTCAATTATCCCTTTCTTCTGAATTTCAAATAGGGTATTATACCTTCATTCTTGGAACCTGTAGTGCCGTCATATTCGATACTTACTACAGGGACACCTGTCATCTCTTCAATACGCGAGGACATGGCTTCAGTAACCAATGACGGGCAACAATAAGAAGGGTTGGTCTGGATAAATAAAGAGATATCGGGATATGATTTTAACAGTGAATGTATTTTAAGTATATTATCAAGTGATTCGCCGGAATGCAAGAGGTTAAGGCCAAATTGATCAAGCCACCTTTTGATGTTAGTATTTTCCAGATTTTCCTGTTTATCAAGTATTCTGTAAAACAATGGACGGAATTTTTCTTCAACAAGTGGGATTAAAGATTTAAGGAATTTCATTAGAGCATATTCACGGTAATGGCCTGTTTTAAATTTTCTTGCTGTGATAGCATCAATAACGATTTTGATATATTCGCTAAAAGGTGTTGTTATTACTTCTGCGCCATTATCTTCTATTGTTTTTATCAGGTTTTGGTTCATTAAGTCGTTGTCTCTTACATACAGATCGCCAAATATAGCTACCTTTGGTTTGTCGGCAATTTCAGTTTCAACAGCTTCAAAATCACTGATGATCTGCTCCAACACTTTATATTTAGGCTTGCCGCACCTGAAGGCATCATAGAGTGTTTGCAGGGCATTTTTCATGATTGCATTTGTGTCACCTGCATTTTTCTCATAAGGTCTTATTTTACAACCTATCTTACGTATATACCCACCAAACATGTATGCAAGGTATGCATTAATTGCGGTATTAAGTGATAATTTGTAGAATACTAAATCTCCCAGGTATACAGAAGTTTTTTCTAATCCATTTCCGTGGTCATCCAACATTTTTTTTGCAAAATGGGGAAACATGTTTATGTTGCAGGATATGTCGGATTTTAATTGCCACAAAGCAGTTTTTGATGGATCCAGGTTATTTTCCTTTATATATTCGATAGCATCCTGTACAATAATATTTAGTGGCAGGCATTGGCCTGTATTGTTACTAAGGCTACGTTGTATCGACTCTTGTGTACTGTTTACCAGGCGTGCGTCTATACCGCTGTTTTTAAGAACAGCTTCCAGCAACGGGCATACATAATAATCCCACGAAGGAAGCAACACTGTTTTCTTCTTTAGTTTGGATGATTGACTAATAAAAGTTTCTGAAAAATTTGGTATAGTAGCGTTGCCATGTTGAAGCGGTTTGCTAAACCTTTTGAAGTCAATACTTAAAGACTTCAGAATTTTAGAAGTCTCGTATGTGAGTGACCTTATAGTTTCTTCCGCGGCATTACTTTTAATAGAATATTTCGTTTGGCCAGTATGATCTGTTGCTTCATTCTCCGGTAATGATGACTTATTACTTTTTAAGTTTTCTTTATTATGGTGATTTCTGAAAGCTCTTATACCGGCTTCTATCCTTGTTTCATAGCCCACGGCTGAGTCTTGTTCATCAAGCTGAAGTACCAGGTAAGGCTTTTTATAATAATTCAATATTTCTTTAAAGTATTCCACCATAAAAGAATCCGGGGAACATTTGAAGGAGGTTATCAGTACAGGATAGCAATTATCTGTTATAGCAACTATTTCAGCGGCATAAAGTATTTTGGAAGCAAACTTCCATGATACTGCTTTAAGTAGGTCTTCCGCTTTAGAAATTTCTGCCGGCTTAAAGGGTATCATATCAATAAAAAAGGTTTTGATACCGTTTTTTTCAATGATATCGGGTATTTTGTTATTCATCGCCTGTGATAAAACGGTATAGGGCCTTCCCAGCAACATAATGTGAATATCCTCTGAATCCTTTATTTCCTTATGGTAAAGGCTTTGCCATTGTTCCTGCAAGGACTGCGAATGCTTTTTAGCCTTGTCATAGGCTGTGGCAACCTTATAAAAGCTTATATCTGATCCAATAGATTTTAGCATTTTA
>PUKZ01000078.1 GCA_003550725.1 Bacteroidales bacterium
CCCTAACAACCCTAACAACCCTAACAACCCTAACAACCCTAACAACCCTAACAACCCTAACAACCCTAACAACCCTAACAACCCTAACAACCCTAACAACCCTAACAACCCTAACAACAATAACAAATCTTAAAAAATAATTTCATAGTCCAGAGCCTTTTCAAAAATGGCAGATAATAAAAATCCGGATAATCTGATTCAATTAATAAAAGTTGCTTATTTTTTGATAAAAGGCCGTTTTACTATTTTTGCTTTAATGTCTTTGCCTCTTATTTTAATATATATAGTTGTTTCAGGTTTATTAAATCCTGTTTTCACATAGCCCATTCCAATTGGTTTTTTGAGAGACGGTGACATTGTGCCGCTGGTAACAACCCCAATATTATTACCTTCTTCATCATTGATTTGATAGTCTTTTCTGGGGATGCCTTTTTCAATTAATTCAAAACCAACTAATTTTCTTTCTACACCATTTATTTTTTGTTTTTCAAGTTCTTCTCTGTTAACAAAATTATTTCCTTCAGTAAATTTAGTTATCCAGCCCAGGCCTGCTTCAATTGGTGATGTAGTCTCGTCTATGTCGTTACCATACAAGCATAGCCCCATTTCAAGGCGCAAAGTGTCTCTTGCAGCCAAACCAATCGGTTTGATGCCATATTCTTCACCTGCTTCCATAATATAATCCCATATTGCCGGGCCATTTTTATTGTTAAAATATATTTCACAACCCTTTTCGCCTGTATATCCGGTTGTAGATAAAATAACATTTTCAAGGCCGGCAAATTTTAAAGTTTTAAAAGTATAAAAAGGCATGTCTTCAATAGGCTCTTTGGTAAGTTTTTGCATGGCTCTTAGTGCCAGTGGCCCTTGAATTGCAAGTAAAGAAATATTATCAGACTCATTTTTAAGCTTAGCTCCAATTTCTTTATTTTGCTGACTTATCCAGTTCCAATCTTTTTCTATATTGGCTGCATTGACAACCAACATATATTTTTGATCATTGATTTTATACAATAAAAAATCATCAACAATCCCGCCACTGTTATTTGGCATACAGTTATATTGCACTTTTCCATCAAAAAGTTTCGCTGCATCGTTTGAACTGATTCTTTGTACCAGCTCAAAAGCCTTCGGCCCCTCTATAAAAAATTCGCCCATGTGCGATACATCAAACAAGCCCAGTTTATTTCTAACTGTTTGATGCTCAACATTAATTCCCTCAAATTGTATTGGCAAATTGTAGCCGGCAAAAGAAACCATTTTTGCCCCCATTGATTCATGCTTTTCTTTAAATATTGTGTGTTTCATATTATTAGGCTAAATATAATTTATACAAAATATTAGTTATGCAAAAATATAATTTTTATATGTACATAGTAGTTTTTCAAAAGAATACTTCACGGTACAATGCAGATACCCGGAAGTAAAATACTGGCAATGATTTTGTTATCAGTCTAATACAATTTTAAAGTAGCCGGTGTCAGAGTTTTATGTAAAACATGCAAAAGTTTAAACGCCAAATATATAAATAAATGATCCGGAAAAATCGGTATTTCTCTGCCGATCAACATTTGACGGTTAACGGGTTAAATTTAAAAATAAATTAATTAGCACCTCAAAATAATATTTATGCCGTTATTACCATAACAAAAAAAATATTCAGAATTATTATAGTTTATTGTTTATTTTTGCAAATAACCTGGTCTTTATTATTTAACTTAATTTAAAGTTTATGATATGGTTTAAAAACAACTATCCACGTATTTGGGTGTTGTTTATTGATTTAATGTTTTGTTTGTTTTCTATTGTTCTGGCTTTCTCGCTAAGGTTCAATTTTTCTATACCTCCGCGATGGCTGACAATATTACCATTTATTATACTTTTCGTTTTACTAATAAGGGGGTTGAGTTTTTGGCTGAATAAGACCCATAAAAGCATTATCAGATACACTAATACTCGTGATGTTGCTCATATTTTTTTGGTTTTATCAGGAGGTAGTATTCTTTTTGTTTTTAGTAACATATTCAGGTTTTATTTAATTGATGGAGTTTTTATAATTCCTTTATCTATTATAATAATTGATTTTTTTACTTCGGTTTTTTTACTGACTACCTATAGGTTAATGATTAAATCCTTATATATGGATTATGCCTATTCAGGTAAATCAACTGTTAATGTGGCTATATATGGTGCCGGAGAAGCCGGAATCATAACTAAAGAGGCCTTGGATCGCGATTCTGAGATTACTTACAGGGTAATGGCATTTGTTGATGACAGCCCCATGAAAGCCGGTAAAAAGGTTGAGGGCATTAAAATTATAAGAGGAGATCAACTTGAGAAGCTTCTGAGCACTACCGACATATCTATTTTAATTGTAGCCGTGCAAAACATATGTGTAGATCGTAAAAAAAGAATAATTGAAACCGCTTTAAAGCATAATACCAGGGTTTTGAATGTTCCGCCGGTATCACAATGGATTAATGGTCAGTTAAGCTTTAAACAGATAAAAACCGTTAATATAGAAGATCTTTTAGAGAGAGAGGTAATAAGTATAAAAAGAGATGAGCTTGTTAAAGAGTTAACCAACAGGGTTATTTTAATTACCGGTGCTGCCGGTTCAATAGGTAGTGAGCTTGCAAAGCAAATCATTGAATTTGATTTCAAGAAACTTATTTTGGTTGATCAGGCCGAAACATCATTGTTTCATATGGAAGCTGAATTTTCTAAATATTATCGTTTCAGCAGAACCGAGTTTTTAATTGGAGATGTTTGTAACAAGCATCGTATGGAAAAAATATTTAATACTTATAAGCCTGATTTGTTTTTCATGCTGCTGCTTATAAACATGTTCCGGTAATGGAAATTAATCCTGAGGAAGCTGTTGATACAAACATTAATGGCACAAAAATAATAGCCGATTTGAGCACCAAATTTGGTGTGGAAAAATTTGTGATGGTTTCTACCGACAAGGCTGTGCGGCCGACCAATGTTATGGGAGCTTCAAAGCGTATTGCCGAAATTTATGTTCAGGCTTTAAACCAGCTGGGTAAAACAAAGTTTATAACTACCCGGTTTGGAAATGTTCTTGGTTCAAACGGATCGGTTATACCTTTGTTCAATAAACAGATCAAAAAAGGGGGCCCAATAACAATTACTCATCCTGAAGTTACCCGTTATTTTATGACTATACCTGAAGCATGTCATTTGGTCCTTGAAGCCGGAAGTATGGGTAAAGGAGGCGAAATTTTTATTTTTGATATGGGTGATTCAATAAAAATAATAGATCTTGCTACTAAAATGATAAAATTGTCAGGACTTGAAATCGGAAAGGATATACAAATATCTTATACAGGATTGAGGCCCGGTGAAAAACTTTATGAAGAATTGCTTTTTGAAAAAGAAAACACTATCCCAACTCATCATCCGAAAATTATGATTGCTAATGTAGAAAATCATGATCTAAAAAATATTGAAAATCACATAGATGAGTTGATAACTATTGCTGATGGCGGCGATGATTTTAATATCGTAAAAAAAATGAAAGAGATAGTACCCTCTTTTCTATCCAAGAATTCAAAATTTGAGAAATTGGATTTTAACAGGGTTTAAAAAATATTATTATTATTATTTTAACAGCTTTGTAACCAACTGTGCCGCTTCTTTTAATTGAATAGCAGAATGTACTTTTAACCCCGACCCGTCAATAATATCTTTAGCTTGCTCGGCATTAGTACCTTGTAGGCGCACAATAATCGGAATATTTAATTCGCCAATGTTTTTGTAAGCATCTACTATGCCGTTTGCAACCCTGTCGCAACGGACAATTCCTCCAAATATGTTTATTAAAATTGCTTTAACATTTGGATCTTTTAATATTATTCTAAATGCTTGTTCAACCCTTTTCGCATCGGCCGAACCTCCAACGTCGAGAAAGTTTGCAGGATCACCACCCGATAATTTTATAATATCCATTGTTGACATAGCCAACCCGGCACCATTAACCATACAACCAACATTACCGTCAAGTTTTACATAGCTGAGTCCGTATTGACCGGCTTCAAGTTCATTAGGGTCTTCTTCGTATGTGTCGCGCATATCAGCAATATCAGGATGACGATACAGAGCATTGTTATCGACAGTCATTTTGGTGTCTGCAGCCATAATTTTGTTATCCGAGGATTTAAACAAAGGATTTATTTCAATTAGGCTGGCATCAGTTCCAATGTATGCTTCATAAAGCTTTGGAATAAATTTTATCATATTTTTAAAAGCATCACCCTCAAGCCCCAGATTAAAAGCTATCCTTCTTGCCTGGAAAGGAAGTATACCTGTTTTAGGATCTATTTCCTCAGTAAATATTTGCTCCGGAGTTTCTTCGGCTACTTTTTCAATATCAATACCTCCCCTGGGCGAATACATGATTATGTTCCTCGATGTGGACCTGTTTAACAACACGCCCATGTATAACTCCTCAGGCTCATGGTCGCCCGGGTAATAAATTCCCTGTTCAATAAGAATTTTTCTTACTTTCTTACCCTGAGGGCCGGTTTGCGGAGTTACTAATTGCATACCAAGTATTTCGCGCGAATACTTTTCAACTTCTTCGAGTGATTTGGCTATTTTTACTCCCCCTCCTTTGCCACGACCACCGGCATGTATCTGTGCCTTAACAGCCCATATTTTACAACCAGTTTTGCTCGACACCTCCTTCGCCGCATCAACAGCTGAAGAAGCATCTTCTAATACCCTCACCTCGGGAATTGGTACACCATATTTGCTTAATAGCGTTTTGCCCTGATATTCATGTAAATTCATTAAATAATTTTGTTTTTATTAATTAAAAAATCTTATTGAACAAACAAAAGTAAAAAAATTAGAAAACATGACTCTAAAAAAAAATAGACTATTTGAACTATATGTTAAATTTTTTTATCAAAAAAATAAATATAAACAACTTCCGTTTAAATTAAAAATCTAATACTAATAATAATTTTATGCCTATGAAACAAAGTAATACTTTTGATTATGAATTAAATGAACAGTCTGAAGATCATGAAAAATCAGATCCCGGAGAAAAATCCGAGGATCATTGTTCCCCAAGAAAGCATGTTATTAGTAATTTATTAAGTTATGCCAAGGCACTTGAGGTTATGAAAAATAAATCAGGCAACGTTTATTTAAACATAATCAATTAAAAAAACTCAAAAAGGGTATAGGGTATATCGATAAGGTTGATTTTCGATCATCTATACCCTTTTTTTTACATTGAACATTAAACTATTAAATAATCATACCAAAAATTAGTTTACTAATTTGAATTGGTTTTTTAAAAAAACTTAGTTTTTTTACTGTATTTTATCATTATTATTTTTTTTATTTTTGTGTTGAAAATAGATTAATAAAAATAAGTTATAAAAAAATGAAGATCATGATTATTAGAAGATTTGCCATAATAATGATATTTTTAATCGGGCTTTCTTTTTCCTTTTTGGGATGCCGTAGCCACGATCCATGCCCTGCTTACACATACATGTCAACAGAAGAGGAAATGACTGAAGAAAAGTCTGATACTTAATTAATTAAACACTAAATCATAATTATTTTGTTTATTTTTATCTAATCCATAAAAGGTTGATAACTTTTTATTGTTGATAAATAATTAAATAAAATAAAAAAACTAATTTGTTAAAAAGTTTTACCTGTCTTGCATATAACTGCGATATATTATAGCTCGACTAAAGAATAAATTAAACAAAACAAAACCCGGCAATATACATATGCTTTAGTGTATGTGCCGGGTTTTTCATATTCTAAGCTATAATATACTATTTTTATTACCAATAACGAAACTCTTGTTAATAAATAATGATATTGGGCGATGGGTAATGGGTAACGGGTAACGGGTGACGAGTGACGGGTCAGGTCAACCTTAACTTTTGGGGGGGTAATGTAATTCTGATTTTCCGGGATTACCCGTTTCTGCAATTTTATTAAATATCTGAACATTAAGATATAAATAATGGTAAAACAGTTTAATATTCATGATTTATACTGATTAACCCTTATTTACCAAAGCTTCACAAAAGAATTTTTTTAGTATTTCATTTAACATGCTTATTAAAACGGATTTTGTAAATTTGACAAACAATTTACATTGATTTTATATTTTAATTTTTAATAAAATAGAGGTAGAAATTGGAACACAAAAAAACAATACATTTAAGAAAGCCCGACTGGTTGCGTACGAGATTAACCAATGCTTCTGATTATGCGGGTATAAAGAATGTTTTAAGGCATGATTCTCTTCATACTATATGTGAAAGTGGAAAATGCCCCAACAAAAGTGAATGTTGGAAATCAGGTACGGCTACTTTCATGATACTTGGTGATATTTGCACTCGTAATTGTAAGTTTTGTGCTGTCATAACAGGAAAGCCGGAAATACCAAATAAGGATGAGCCAAAAAAAGTTGCCGATGCTGTTGTTGCCATGAAAATAAAACATTGTGTACTTACCTCGGTTGATAGGGATGATTTACCTGATGGGGGAGCATCTATTTGGGCAGAAACCATCAAAGCAATTAAAGCTGTTTCACCTTCCACTACCATTGAAGCTCTTATACCTGATTTTAAGAATAATACCGAGATGATCCAAAAAGTTATTGAAGCTAAACCTGAAATAATATCGCATAACCTTGAAACAGTCAGAAGATTAACACAATTAGTAAGAACGCATGCTAATTATGATAGAAGTCTGAAAGTACTTTCTTTCATATCTTCCAAAGGAGTTAAAACAAAGTCAGGTATAATGGTCGGACTCGGAGAAACTGACGATGAAGTATATGAAACAATGGATGATCTTTTGAAAGTAGATTGTAAAATAATGACCATTGGCCAATACCTTCAGCCTTCTGTCGATCATTTGCCGGTTGATAGATATGTTGAGCCCGGTAGTTTTGAAAAATATAAAGCCGTGGGGCTTGAAAAAGGATTCAGGTTTATTGAAAGTCAACCATTAGTCAGGTCTTCTTACCATGCCGAAAAACATGTGGAGCAAGGATGATAAATAAAACTATTTGTAAGTATTTAAATATCAATACTTTAACTGTAAATTATTCAAATGAAGCAATATATTATTTCAAAAGTGAAGCCTTTATTTATATTTTTAATATTAACCATAATCATCTTTAATTCAGTTAGTGCTTGTCCTCGCTGTGGAAAGCAGAACCAATTATTTTCTGATGGTTCTTACATGATACCCGGAGCATACCAGACATTTAATTATTTCCCTTTATTGGAAGGTAAACAGATAGGTGTTGTTGGTAATCATACATCTTTGATTGGAGAAACCCACCTTGTTGATACTTTGTTGAGTGCAGGGTTTGATGTGGTAAGTATATTTAGTCCTGAACATGGATTCAGGGGTGAAGCTGCAGCTGGTGAGTTGGTCGATGACGGAATAGATAAAAAAACAGGTTTGCAGGTTATTAGCCTTTATGGCAATAACCGAAGGCCAAAACCAAAACATCTTCAGGATATAGATCTTATTGTTTTTGATATACAGGATGTAGGTGCCAGATTTTATACATATATTTCTACCATGACCTATATTATTGAAGAATCAGCTAAAATGGATATTCCTGTTTTAATTTTAGACAGACCTAATCCAAATGGGCACTATGTTGATGGTCCAATACTGGAGCCGGAATACAGATCTTTTGTGGGGTTACACCCTGTGCCGGTAGTTCATGGCATGACTGTTGGAGAATATGCGCTCATGATTAACGGCGAAGGATGGTTAAAAGATAACCTTAAAGCTGATATTGAAGTTATTAAAGTAACAAATTATAACCATTCTGTACCTTATGAAGTATGTATAAGCCCGTCACCCAACCTTCCTAACATGCGGGCAATATATTTGTATCCGTCTTTATGTTTTTTTGAAGGTACAGAAATTAGTGTAGGAAGAGGAACTGATAAACCTTTTCAGGTTTTTGGGCATCCCGGCCTGCCAAAAAATGAATTCTCATATATATTTATGCCAGAAAGTGTAACAGCTGCACCCAATTCACCGCACAAGGGTAAGAAATGCTTTGGTAAAAACCTGTCAGAGAAAAATATAGATACATTAAGAAATGAAGGATATATTAACCTATATTATTTGATTAATGCTTACAAAAACTTTCCCGATCAGGACTCCTTTTTTAATAATTATTTTGATACACTTGCCGGTACCAAAAAGCTGCGAAAACAAATAGAAAAAGGCTATACACCTTCAGAAATAAGAAAAACGTGGAAGGATGATTTAAACAAGTTTAAACAGATCAGAAAAAAATATTTGATTTATAATGATTTTGAGTAATAATGTTTAATAAACAGATTACCTGATGATTTTGCGACAATATTTATCTTCACCATTGATACTGATTTTTGCGGTTTCATTTATATTGTATATTAATACACTGGGGCATGAATACGCACTGGATGATACAATGATGATTACCGAAAACAGTTTCACCCGCCAAGGCTTTGATGGGTTTGGTAACATATTGACAAACGATGCTTTTGTAGGTTTTTTTGGTGAAGAAAAAACCTTACTTGAAGGTGGCAGATACAGGCCTTTATCACAAATTACCTTTGCAATTGAATATGAACTGTTTGGGCTAAACCCGTTTATAGGTCATCTTGTTAATACAATCTGGTATGCATTATTGTGTTGCCTGATATTTTTGACATTAAACCGTATATTTCATTATAATAGCAAAAAAGAAAAATGGTTTTTCTCCTTACCATTTATAATTACAATGCTTTATGCATTACATCCGCTTCATACAGAGGTAGTTGCAAATATTAAAGGACGTGATGAGTTAATGAGCATGTTTTTTAGTATTGCAGCACTTTATTTTTACCTTGATTTTGTTAAAAAGAAAAATATGTTGCCGGGGTTTTTGGCCGGAATGAGTTTTTTTCTGGCTTTATTGTCTAAGGAAAATGCACTTACTTTTTTAGCAATTATACCTCTTACAGTGTATTATTTTACACAACACCCACTGAGAGTTAATTTGACGAAGATGTATGCGCTTTTAATACCTGTGCTATTGTTTTTCTTTTTGAGATACAATGCCTTGGGTTTTTTCATTGGAGCAGGAAAAGAATCGGGGGAGCTTCTAAACAACCCATTTTTGCATGCCTCTGTTGGCGAAAAGTATGCAACTATTTTTTATACAATGGGTGTTTACCTGAAACTGCTGTTTTTTCCTCATACTTTAACCCATGATTACTACCCCATGCATATACCTATAGTAGGGTGGGACCAGCCGGAGGTTATTTTATCATTGATGATTTATTTGACTCTGGGAATTATTGCAATAAAAAGTTTGAAAACAAAAAATCCAGCAGGTTACGGCATATGGTTTTATCTGATTACGTTTTCAATATTCTCAAATTTGTTTTTTTCTATTGGAACATTCATGAATGAGCGCTTTATGTTTATGCCTTCACTGGGTTTTGCTATTGTGATTGGTTATTATCTGCATATGGCAATAAAAGGTGAGTTGTTAAGAAGTAAAACTGTACCTTTACTGGCTTTTATTTTATCGGCTTTTATTGTGATGGGGTTTAGCTATAAGACCATTACACGTAATAAGGTATGGAAAAACGATTATACACTTTTTACAACTGATGTTAAAACATCACATAATAGTGCAAAGGTAAATGTATCAGCCGGAGGTGCATTGATTGATAAAGCCCTGGAACCAGGCGTAAACGAAGACCAGCGAAAGCAAAAACTTTTGCAGGCTGTTGAATATTTAAATCATGGTATTTCTATACACCCCGACTATTTATCTGCATGGATATTGTTGGGTAATAGCTGGTTTCATCTTAACGATTACCAAAAATCATTAGAAGCTTATATGGCTTGCCTTAACAGAAACCCGGATTATGATCTCATTTATATTAACCTGGATATTCTGGGTAAAAAAGCCCGTCAAGAAAAAGAGTTGAGTATAGCCAGGAAGTGTTTTGAAACCCTTGTTAATGCTAAGCCTTTAAATGCCGATTATTACTACCAGCTAGCAATGGTATATGAAAAAAAAGAAAATTTTGATCAAACAGTAAAATTATTGAAAAAAACAGTAGAAAAAGATCCCGGGCATTATAAGGCATTGAAAAAACATGGTGAAATAGAAGGCAAAATATTTGGTAATATCGATCAATCTATCGAATATCTTAATATGGCCTATAATGTTAAACCCGATAATTTAACAATACTCGAAAATCTGGGCGTTGCTTATGGCATATCAGGCGATTTTGAAAAATCTCTAAAATATTTTTATAAAGCTTTTACGAGAAATACTGATAGTGCAGAATTGCTAAGAAATATATCTTTGACCTACAGAAGAATGGGGAAATTGGATAAAGCACAAGAGTATATCCAAAAAAGCAGGGCTGTTGAAAAATAATTTTGCAACTTCTTTATTAAATTTTTGTAAACTTATTCAAATTTTGCTTATTTTAATACCTAATAAAATTATTTTAAGGTAATTGTATTAAATGTTTAAAAAATAAAAATAATATTATGCGCAAAAAAATTGTTGCCGGCAACTGGAAAATGAACACTAATGTTGATGAGGGCAAAAAGTTGTCTCAGGAAATATGTGAGATGATAAAGAAAAAGCCTTTGAAAACAATTTACGGGTCGCCCGGGGTAATTTTATTTCCTCCGTTTGTACATATTATTGAGATAGCTAAAATCATTAAAGATGTGGAAGGGGTTTTTGTGGGGGCTCAAAATTGTTACAGTGAGCTATCGGGTGCATATACGGGTGAGATATCTGCTCCAATGATAAAATCTGCCGGAGCTACTCATGTTTTAATAGGTCATTCAGAAAGGCGTAAGTTGTTTAATGAAAGCAATAAAATGCTTGCAGCTAAAACATCTTTTGCTATTGAAAATGGTTTGAATGTTGTATTTTGCTGTGGTGAGTCGCTGGAAGAAAGAGAAAATGAGATCCATTTTGAAGTCATCAGAAGACAGCTTAAGGAAGGCTTGTTTTGGCTCGATATTGAATCATTTTCTAATGTTATAATTGCTTATGAGCCTGTTTGGGCTATAGGCACAGGTAAAACTGCAACACCCGATCAAGCTCAGCAAATGCATGCTTTTATACGCGAATTGATTGCTGAAAAATATGGTAAAGAATTAGCAGATAGTTTTTCCATATTATATGGCGGTAGTTGTAATGCTAAAAATGCACAACAACTATTTGAACAGGAAGATGTAGACGGAGGGTTGATTGGTGGTGCATCTCTTAAAGCAGGCGATTTTTTTAAAATTATACAATCTTTTTGATTATATAAAATGGATTATGTAGAAGTAGTTTTTCAGGTTGATCCGCCAAATCCATGGGTAGATATACTTATCAATTACCTGGCTGAAATTGGCTATGAGAGTTTCGAGGAAACCGAAAATGGCTGTAAAGCATATATACCGGCAGATCATTTTGATGATAATAAGTTGAAAAGTATTGATCTGGGCAAAATATTTAACCAAAGAGTTAAATTCAGCTTTAATCACCATAAAGTTAAAAACATAAACTGGAATGAAAAGTGGGAAAAAGATTATAAACCTGTTTTAATTAAAGAAAAATGTTATATCAGGGCTCCATTTCATTCGCCAAAGCCTGATTCGGAACTGGAAATAATCATTGAGCCCAAAATGTCATTTGGAACAGGACATCACAAAACTACTGTTCTGATGGTTGAATACTTGATGGAAGAAGATTTTAAAAATAAATCGGTACTTGATATGGGATGCGGTACAGGTGTATTGGCAATAATTTCAAAAAAACTGGGCGCAGAAACCGTAACGGCAATAGATAATCATCAGTTTGCCTACGAAAATACAATAGAAAATGCAACTATAAACGATACTGACATAAAGGTATTACATGGCGACAGTAATATACTTGGTGATGAATGTTATGATATAATTATTGCTAATATTAATAAAAATGTTCTACTGAGTGATATGAAAAAATATACTGATGTGCTTAATTTTCAGGGAAATATTTTTCTAAGCGGATTTCTGAAAGAAGATTGTAAGGATATCGAAAATAAAGCTCGTGAGCTTGAACTTACTTTTGAAGACAAAAAAATAAGTGAGGGATGGGTTGCATTAAAAATGATTAAAAACAAAAATTACTAAAATATAAAACAATTTTACATTGATTATTAGATTTTTACTTTTGTATTTAGTGGTGGCCTTTACATGGTTAACCGGAAGTGAAAGTGCTTATTCAAAGGAATATTATTCTGAGCCGGTAAAAGATTCATTGTTGATTGAGTTAAAAGAAGTTTTCAGTGAAGTGAGCCGGCATAACCAGGAGGAAGCAAATGCTTTGATTGATTCGTTCAAAAATATCTGGATGAGCGATGGGTTTAATCAAAAACAAAGAGAAATAATATCCAATACTTTTGAAAGCTTCGAAAGTATGCGTATGCGGCCATGGCCCGATAAAGGACTTTATATTAAAGTCTTGATTGGAGTGGTTAATACTCTGAATTCACAAGAAAACTTCATGGTTTTACATGAAAGTTTCCAGGATATGTTGAATATCAGGAGAAGAAGCCGATTTTTGTCGTTTCTGGAAAAGTCTAATGATTTTTTTAAAGATAATGTAATATTTGAGTCAAATACAGTAACCTGGAAATTCACTAATAAAGATTACTACTTTACATTTGACTCTGTTTTAACTGTTAATTTTGATGTAAAGGGTGATCTTATTTGTTATTCGCAAAATGACAGTATGCGGATAAAGCAAACCACCGGGAGATTGTTGTTTTTTGAAAACAAATGGAAGGGTGATAAAGGCAGCTATTCATGGGAAAGGGTTGAACTTGACCCTGATAGCATATACAGTGATTTCAATAATTATAATATAGACCTGGCTCGTGCGCGATTTCAAATAGATTCTGTAAGGTTTTTTAATTATAACTTTTTTGACACTCCGCTGGAAGGTAAGCTTGAAGAAAGAATTATTACCGGTATGAAGCCTGAAAATGCCCGCTATCCTCGTTTCACATCCTATAAGGCTATTCATGAAATAAATGATTTGTATACCGGCATAGATTATATAGGCGGCTTTACAATGGCAGGGCAAAGAATACTTGGCACATCTGCTGATGAACAGAGCGCAGTGGTAAATATTTATCGTAATGATTCGTTGTTTGTTACTGCCAGGGCTGAGGTGTTTAACATTCGGCATGAACGCATAATATCTGAAAGAGCCGCGGTAAGTGTTTATTTGGCCGGAGACTCAATATATCATCCGGGATTAAATATGCGGTATAATAATTCGAGAAGGGAGTTTTCGTTGAAAAGAGATGAGAGAGGAACTTCAAGAGCTCCTTTTAATAATTCCTACCATGAGCTTGATATGTATTGTGAAGCACTTTACTGGAATATAGATGAACCCAAAATTGAATTGCAAATGGTAAGGGGTATTGGTGATAAAGGAAAAGCTGTTTTTGAATCAAGCGACTTCTTTAGCTATTTAAGGTATAGAAACATGCAGGGGATGCATGATATTAACCCTTTGGCACAGCTTAGAATATTCTCCAATAAGATCGACTCCCGGGAGTTTTCAATAAACGATTATGCAGGCCATCTCAGAATTAACAGGCGAAATGTAAAATCACAGTTAATAGAACTTTCTTATTTTGGCTTTTTGTCTGTTGACTTTGACAGTGAAACAATTATACTTAATGATAAACTATTTCATTATTTGGGAGCATATGCCGGTCATAATGATTTTGATGTAATACAAATATATTCAGATGCTCCGGTTAATGCGGAAGTTAGTTTGCATAATTTAGACCTGAATATTTTTGGTGTTGAAGTAATTCCTTTAAGTGACACAAAAAATGTGAATATTCATCCTTATGGACAAACAATTACAATGCAAAAAAACCGCGATATTTACTTTCATGGAAGGATTGAATCCGGATTGTTTGATTTTTATGGTGAGGAATTTTTCTTTGATTATGATGATTTTAAGATAAATTTGCTTAATACCGACTCTATGAGCTTCAGTGTACGGTCTCATGAGCCTGACCACAGGGGTGAATATTCTTATGTTCGTGTAAGAACCGTTTTGGAAGGAATTAATGGAGAATTGCTTGTTGATCATCCAAACAATAAATCAGGTGAATTGCCCTACGAGAGATATCCCATTTTTAACAGCGACAGCAAATCTTATGTTTATTATGATGAGGATTTTATTCATAACGGATCCTATACGCAGGAAGATGTTTATTTTAAAGTGACTCCTTTTACCATTGATAGCCTTGATCATGCAACTACTGAAAATATTGCTTTTGATGGTGTTTTTATTTCTACAGGGATATTTCCGGATTTTCATGATTATCTGACCGTGCAACCCGATTATTCTTTAGGTTTTAATACCTATACCCCGGAAGAGGGTTATCCTGCTTATGACGGTAAAGCAACTTATAAAGGCCCTATTGATATGAGTTATGAAGGATTAGAGGCAAATGGCCAACTCAAATATCTTAATGCTACTATGGAAGCAAAACATATGCTGATGTTTCCTGATTCTGCAATGGGAGATTTGAGCATTTTTAATATTGAATCCCAGTCCGAACCGGTTGAATACCCGTCTGTAAAAGCTTTTGATGTTGATATGATGTATTTTCCCTGGGAAGATGACCTTACAATTGAACATACCGACAAACCTATTGATATTTATGATGGGCTGGCCAAAATGAAAGGGAGCCTCCGAATTACGCCGGAAGGCGTGGATGGATATGGTGAACTTGATCTATTCGGAGGAGAAATGTTGTCTGAGAATTTTACTTTAAATTACAGCGAATTAGAAGCTACAAACACAACCCTGGAGTATCTTATGCCTGGTAAAGAAAAGAGGAATATAAAATTACATGATTATGAAACCTATATAGATGTTAAAAATAAAAAAGGGAACTTCACTGCATCTGAAGATACATCATTTGTTGATTTACCCCTAAACCAGTATACTAATTCTATGGATAAAATAGAATGGGATTATGAGCTTAAGCAATTTGTAATGCATAACCAAAAAGGAAGAAACAAATTTGACCTGCATAATCTTACTAAGGATGAGCTTATTGATATTGACTTTACCGGTTATGAATTTGTTTCATATCACAGAGATCAGGATTCACTTAAGTTTTATGTTGATAAAGCTGTATTTGACCAGCAAACAAACAAAATAGATGCATATGGCGTAAACGTTATAAAAGTTGCTGATGCTGCAATTTTCCCAAATGAACAGGAAGTTACAATATTGCCTGAAGCCGAAATCAAACAGCTCTATAATGCAGAAATAGTGGCTGATACTAATACCAGGTATCATCAAATGCATAATGCTAATGTGAAAATTGCATCCAGACATTTTTACGACGGCAATGCATATTATGATTATTTTTATGGAGCAGATAAACCACATGAATTGTTCTTTGAAAACATATCGGTTAATGACCAGGGTCAAACCTATGGTTTGAGTAGGGCATACAAGCAAAATGAGTTTTTTGTTTCAACGATGTTTCCTTTTAAAGGTGATATTAATTTAGAAGCACCCGAGCAACATTTTTATTATAAAGGTGCAGCCAAAATGCTTGTAAAAGACTGTGGGTTGCTTGACCCGAATTGGTTTAGGTTTGAAGCAAGGTTGGCAACCGACAGTGTTATGATACCTGTGAGTGATAATTTGCAGGATGCTAACTATAACGACCTGAAAACTTCGGTAATGCTTGCAGGTGATTCATTGCATATTTACCCTGCCATGTTTTCAGGCCAAAATGACCATCGCGACCAGAAAATAATTACTGCTAACGGCTATTTAACCTATGACAGAGGTATTAGTCAATATGTATTAACTACAAAAGAAAAACACCTCGATAATAACCTGCCTGATAACCTCATCAGGATTAATCCTGAAACATGTCAATTGCGTGGCGAAGGTGATGTCACTTTCCATTCGGATGATATGGGGCAAGTCTCAATTCAATCTTATGGAAATGTTATTTATGATCTCAAAAAAAACAGCCTGGAGCTTGATATTGTTATGGCTCTCGATTTTCATTTTGTAGATGATTGTTTGGATATAGTTAAAGACACTATAAAAGCAAGAGAAGAATTGCCAAAGGTTAATGTGAACCGGCAAAAATATACGAAAGCTGTATATAATATGATTGGCATTGAAGAAGGTTCATTGTTCCTAACAGAAGTTGGATTGGGCTCTTCATTACGCAGAATTCCTTCAGGGCTTGAAAACACTTACTTATTTTCTGATATCAGGTTGCATTGGAACCAAAGAGCAGGTTCTTTTATATCAAAAGGACCAATAGGTTTGGGTAATATCAATACCACTATCTTTAATCAGTATGTAAGTGGTTTCTTTGAATACCGGAAGCACAGGGCCGGCGATATTTTTGTCTTATACTTTGAACCGGTCGCAAACCTGGGCAGACGACCTGGTAATTTGTGGTTCTTTTATATGTTTTCTGATGGCGACATGGGAACAGTCTCATCTGTTAGCGATTATAATGACATAATAAGAAATATTAGGCCACGTCGCCGGCGCCTTGAAGTAGAAAGAGGAGAAGAATCTTATACTTTCAGCCTTACCTCCGGACACCGACCACTTGACTTTTTTGACAATATGATGAGAGTGATTGGTGATTAATGACCTTATTTATCTATTTATATTTTGATAATACATAATATAATTGTTTATGTAGTAACTTTCCAATTGCTTTTGTTTTTATTGATGTTTAATAATTGTTATAGTTGTATTTTTTAAATTAATAATCAAAATAATTTTTCGATTATTAATTTTCAAAACACTATTTTTGTTTAAAAATAAACAGAATATGATTGCAGACTATCTTTTTTTAGTCGGACTTGTAATAGCTTATCTGCTGGGTTCAATACCTACTTCTTTATGGTTTGGTAAATTCTATTACGGCATTGATATTAGAGAACATGGTAGCGGAAATGCGGGAGCTACCAATGCACTGCGTGTATTAGGCGTTAAAGCAGGTATTTTTGTTTTGGTAGTTGATTTTTTGAAAGGTGTTGCAGCCGTGGCTTTTGCAGGCTTATTTAAACATTATTTCGAATCACCCGAACAATTTGTTTTATTTCAACTTATAATGGGGGTGGTAGCTTTTGCCGGTCACATGTTTCCGGTGTTTGCAAATTTTAAAGGAGGCAAGGGGGTAGCTACTATGGCAGGAGTCATTTCTGCAATTTTTCCTTTTGTTTTTCTAATTTGCTTAGGGGTTTTTACCCTGGTATTTATTCCATCCAGATATGTTTCATTAGGGTCTTTAGCAGCTGCAATTGCTTTTCCCCTGTTTGTGATATTCGTTTTTGATACTGAATTGATTTCAAAAATAATATTTTCACTTTTAACCGCGATTATATTAATATTTGCACATCGAAATAATATTAAAAGGCTTGTTAAGGGTAATGAAAATAAAATAAAATTTTAATTACTTGAAAATTTCTAACTTGAGGTTATTTTTCAAAGTAACTTCATTATTGAAACCGGTCTTATTCTTTCATACATAAACTATTAACACGAAAAAAGCAATATCGAAAAACATCAGTTTTTTCTGACCACGGTTTTATTATACCTGTATTTTCGTGAGTTGCCGTTTTTTTTAAGTCGTAGATTTAAGCTGCAAATGCAACTTTCTTGTTAAACAATAAATTTTCTAATTTTTCTTTAGGTGTTAAATAATCTAATCGCTTTCTTGGTCTGTTATTTAAAAGGGTTTCAACAATC
>PUKZ01000048.1 GCA_003550725.1 Bacteroidales bacterium
TAGCTCAGCTGGATAGAGCAACAGCCTTCTAAGCTGTGGGTCCCAGGTTCGAATCCTGGCGGAATCACCAAAAGCCCGGTCAAAATCCGGGCTTTTTTTTGCCGGGCGAACTTCAGTTACATTTGCACTGTTTTCTCAATCCGGTCTAAAAATTAAAACGCAATCACCTGATTGGCTAATGATTGCGTTTTGTTTTTTTGTGTAAAATAATTCAATTGAGCAGAAGGGCGGTATAAGGCTTATTTGATATATTTTCCTGTAAGGTTAAATTCTTCTCCTTCTTTGTCATGAACAGTTGCTGAAAAATCAAGCTCTATTGCATCAATTTTTGGTCCATACATACCTGAACCTATTTCAAGTTTATTAACTTCTGAACTTGCATTGCTGACATTATAATCCCTCAGGCTAATGTTTGTCTTTTCCATTTTCCCAATATCCAAATCTTCTATGTTTATACCAAAGAAGCTTCCTGTTATTGTTGTAGTGCCAACCTCTTCTTCGTCAGCATCTAAAAATGCAGAAATTGATAGTTGTGGTCCGAACATCTCGTCATAACTTAATTCTACATTGTCAAAATGCACTTTTTCCTCATCTAATTTCAAGACAAGTTCCGGGTCAGCTTTTTCCTCAACTTTCTCTTTTGTGTCTGCAGGATCACCATTCTTTTCTTCTGCAGTGCCACATGAATAGAATAATGCAGTGCTAAATACAGTTGCTAAAACTAAAATAAAAAATTTTTTCATGATAGATTTTCTTTTGGTTAATATTGTTTTTAAATTAAATTTTAAATATTTAAAAGATTAATGTTGTGCAAAAATACAAATACTTTTGGATTATTATCCGGAAGTTTCCATCTAATATAGGTATATGGAAGTTTTTTTGTTTTTCTGTCAAAAGGTTTTGACTTTCATCCAGACTAATCTCTTCAAAGTTTAACCGGTTGCCTGGTTTTAGTTGCTAAATATGTTAGCGAATTGAAAATCCAGGCACTTCAATTTTCCAAAAGCCCTAAGCACCAATTTTATTACGTCACTTTCAATACCACTATTATAATAACTTTCAATTCTTTATTTGAATCAGCGCTGTGGTTTGCCCAAATGGCGGTTGTGTTGGTGTGAATGCGGTCAGGCCCGGCTAAAAATCCTTTTATCTTTTTTATTGCAATGTTTTTTCAATCTTTTAATAAAAAAGTCTTAGATTTGCCGGCTAAAGTACCATGAGGGTAAAGTTTTATCTGTAATTTTTCTATCATGTCCGAAATAACCGGCATTTTTTATATTTTTAATGGTGAGCTCAAGAGCAATAGTGAGTTTGATGATTCTTTTTTAAGCAAGCCTCATTATATTTATGAAATATTCAGAACGGTTGATGGCATTCCTCTTTTTGTTGAAGATCATATTGAGCGCTTTGAGCATTCGTTGAGGCTTAGCAATATTGTTATGCCTTTTTCAAAGAAGGAAATATTACGTCAGATAGATATTCTTATTTATGAGAATAATTTAAAAACCGGTAATATTAAGATGGTTTTTCTGCCTTACAACGCTACTGAGGGTTTCAGGCATATGATATATATTACTCCGCATGATTACCCTACAAAAGACCAGTACCGGTATGGAGTGCCCGTTTCTTTTTATAACGGGACAAGAATTCAGCCAAATGCAAAAATTATGGATTCTGCTTTGCGTTTAGGTACCGATCGCAGCAGGATTGAGGAAAATGTATATGAGGCATTGTTGGTTGATCCTGATGGTTTTATAACTGAAGGTAGCCGTTCAAATATTTTTTTTATAAAAAATGATGATAAATTAATTACCCCGCCAATAGATTACATACTACCCGGCATAACAAGGAAGCATATTATTGCTTTATGCCATGAGATGAATATAGATATTAAAGAAGAAATAGTTCATAAAGAAGATATAAATGAAATGAAGGGGGTTTTTGTATCGGGAACATCACGCAAAGTGCTTCCCGTAAACAGGGTTGATAAATACACTTTTCCGGTTGATCATCCATTGTTACTGAAGATAAAAGATGCTTTTAACAAAAAAATAGAAGATTATCTTGCCGGTCAAAAGAGTGAATATTAGATACTAAATGACTTTAGTATTTATTATTTATTGTTTGTCATTTCTGATCTGATACATCTCACGCTGAAGCCTTCTCCTTTATCATTACTCAGTCGATATACTTTAGCTGTATAATGGTCTAGCAGCCGGCTCCATGCATTCATTTCATGAACTTCAGTGGCTGTCCACCAACTGCCAAATAACCCTATAAAATAGAATCCTCCTACATAACCTCCCGGCAATGCCGAAAAACCCGTTTCGTTTGTTGCTCCTTCGTTAGGGCTATTCCAAACAACACCTTTTTCTTTAAGTTTGCCTCCCTCATTTGTTCCCCTGGCTCCATACTCATCAGCCTCTTCGGGCGGCATACCTAAATATATCTCCAGTTGCTTCCAGTCTGCATCTGTTGGTACATTCCAGCCCTTCGGGCACAACCCCCTTTTGTCAGCAACAGCATACCAATTGTAAAGCTTGCCGTAAATTTTATCCCCATCCATATCTCCATCGTATTTGAAATAAGCACCATGATTTATTGAATACCAATCACTCCCTCTTAAATTACCTTGTATAGTGTCTCCATTTCGATAATGGGTAACCCGCAGATTCTCTGCCATCCATTCCTGTTTACCAATCAAAACAGTTTGATAAACATTACCGTCAATATCAGTAACCGTATGTTCATCATAAGGATCCAATAGCCTGAATAAACTGCAGCCCGAGAATAAAATCATAAATATAATAAGCAAAAAAACTGATTGTTTGAGCATTTTTTACATTTTTTCTTAAAAACAAAGGTCTTAAAATAATTATTGTAAATATAAATATTTTTCGCACAAAAGAGACAATTAATAATATAAAACTATTTTAAAAATATTTTTCACTAAAAAAACAAAATCCTGCCCGTTAGTTTATTAGCAAATTGTTAAAACTGCTTTAAACTTAATAAATTATTTTGTCTTTCATGGTTTGTTAATAAATTAAAGCAATGATGCTTTAACAGCCGGCAATTACCCATTAATAGTGGTTTTAATACATGATTTTCAATACCGGTATTATGTTTAAATTATAGTGTGAGTAATTTTAATCCGGTTTTTTTTGCTTTATAAATTTTTTTTGCACGATATTTGCAACGAAAATAAGTCGAATTTAGATAAATAGATTTTTAAACATTAAAAAAATATTGTAATAATCTGATTTGCTTATTTATTAAAACATCAAAACAATACATACAGATCAGGTATTCAATTTAAAAAGTACAATTATTCATTAAAGGAGTTTCCTGAAAATCCTTCAAAAGAGTATGGGGCGAAACCGAAAAGCCTTACGAGTAGGTAAAAAAACAATTTTTTAACTAAATTTTAATTATTATGAAAAAGTTTATTATTGCTTCTTTATTAACTTTTGGCTTGTTTGCCAATAGTTTTCAAGCTGATTGCCAAACTGATTTTGATATAAGTATCAGGGGTGGTCTAAACCTTAACAACATCAGCCAGGATTTCAAGGAAAGTGATTGGGAGTATGAAACAAAAATCAGACCCGGTTTTCATATCGGGCCTGTTATTGATTTGGATTTTAGCCCGCAGTTGGGTTTTCAAACCGGGTTATTATTTACAAGCAAGGGATTTGCTGTAGATCTTGAAGATCAGGACTTTGATAATGGTTTTTACAGGGAAGAAGATTTTGATATTGAAGTTGATGGTTCTTCCAGATCAAGATATAACTATTTTGAGATCCCATTAAACCTTGTTTTTAAAGTTGATGATCTTCAGTTTTTTGCAGGTCCATACTTATCTTTTGGTGTAGGTGGAAAATCTATTATGGATTATTCACTTAAGGTAACAGCTATGGGTGAAACCATATATGAAGAAGAGGTTGATGAAGAATGGGACTTAAAACCTGTTTTTGGAGATGTTGATTATGACGATCTTGATGATGATGAAGAGGCATTTAATGCTTTGGATTTTGGGCTTAATTTTGGGCTTGGTTACAGGGTAGGCCCTGTTATGCTCAATGCAGGCTATTCACTGGGCTTAGGAAATATAACACCCGGTATAGATGGCAGTGACTTTGATCCTGCAGACATGAAGATGTCTAACAGGGTAATTAATGTTTCAGCTAGCTTTTATCTTCCAAATTGATTCGCCGGAACCTGATAAATTAATTATAAAAAAAACGGGCATGATAAATAATGCCCGTTTTTTTTTTGTCATTGTTAATAAAAGAGTGACAGAAAAAGTCACATTTTTTTATTTCTGTAAAATTGCTGCTTTTATTTGGTTATAAGCCTTTTTCAATAATTAAAAAGCGGAAAATCTTTCATTAGATTATTAACTTTAACCTTAACTTCATTGATCTTATCTTCATTTTCAATGTTAATAATCACGTCATCAATAAGGTCAACAATAGTGTTCATGTCGTTTTCCTTGAGCCCTCTTGTTGTTACTGCTGCCGTTCCTACTCTGATTCCCGAAGCCTGAAAAGGCGACCTGCTGTCGAATGGCACCATGTTTTTGTTTATGGTTATATCTGCATTAACCAGAGTATTTTCCACTTTTCGTCCTGTAATATCCGGCACCTTGGTTCTTAGGTCAATAAGTAACAAATGATTATCAGTTCCCCCGGAGATGACATGGTATCCTTTGTCTATGAAAGCTTTAGCCATAGTTTGCGCGTTTTTTATCACTTGCCGGCAATATTCCATAAAAGATTTGTCAAGTGCTTCTCCAAAAGAAACTGCTTTAGCTGCAATAACATGTTCGAGCGGACCTCCCTGTGTGCCCGGAAAGACAGCCGAATCAATAACCTGCGACATCATTTTTACTTTGCCTTTAGGTGTTTTTAATCCCCATGGGTTTTCAAAGTCATTACCAATGAGTATTAAGCCTCCTCTTGGCCCGCGAAGTGTTTTGTGCGTTGTTGTAGTAATAATATGGCAATGCGGTATTGGATCATTGAGAAATTTTTTGGCTATCAATCCGGCAGGGTGTGCTATGTCAGCCATAAGTATTGCTCCAACCTTGTCGGCTATCTCCCTCATACGTTTATAATCCCAATCACGTGAGTAAGCTGATGCACCGGCAATAATCAATTTGGGTTTTTCCTTCATAGCTACCCTTTCCATTTGATTATAATCGATAATTCCTGTTTCTTTATCCACCTCGTAAGCCACAGGCCGATAGAGAATACCTGAAAGGTTAACAGGAGCCCCATGTGAAAGATGACCCCCATGACTTAAGTCCATACCCATGAAAGTGTCGCCCGGTTTTAAACAAGCCAAAAATACCGCTGCATTAGCCTGGGCACCGGAATGAGGTTGTACATTTGCGTACTCTGCACCGAAAAGTTTTTTTACCCTGTCAATGGCTAATTGTTCTGTTTGGTCAACAACCTGGCAACCTCCGTAATACCGACGCCCGGGGTAACCCTCTGCATATTTATTCGTAAGAACACTGCCCATCGCCTCCAAAACCTGGTCACTAACAAAATTTTCGGAAGCAATAAGTTCAATACCGTGCAACTGACGTTCACGCTCCTTTTCTATAAGCTGAAATATCTGACTATCCTTTTTCATATGAATAAACTTAGGTTAATAATCTGTTTTATAATGATCTATATTTTAATGCCCGGATGTTTAAATTTTTGCTATGGTTAATAGTATAGTATTAGCTTTTATTGGGCTAAATTAAAAATATTCTTGCAAAATCATAAAAAAACCTATTAAACAAGGTTCATTATTTTTAAATAATTACTTTCAATAATAAAATGATTGGCCGGGTATAAATTTTTGTTTTTAGCAGGTTATCGTGAAATTTTATGCTAAATTAAAAAAAACATATTTTTATCTTTGCTTTTAAATTATTCTGTGAACTAAAAATTTATACAAAATGCAAAAAACTATAAAAGTTATCTTTTTTCTTTTTGCCACTGTTTTTTCTTATGCGAGTAATGATTTGACTATTACACAGTGGCTGGCCACCCAACCTTTAAATACTGTTTATCCTGCATTTCATCAAACTGAAAGTGTTGATGGCAAGAAATTTTCAAGACAGGAATTATTATTTTTTGATTTTTTGACTTTAAAAGATCTTAAGCCTGTTGAGGGAGAAGCTTTTGAATGGATAAGGGGGGAGTCTTCTGACTGGATCAAAAAATCAGTTGATGAACAGGGTTTTATAAGCTTTTCTGCTGACACATTGATTGATTATCCACAAATAAGTTTTATTGCATCTTACATTGAGGCTGATCGCTGGGTTGAGTTAAGCCTGAATGTTGAAACTCCTCAAATGGCCCAGGTTTATCTGAATGGCAGGGAATTAGACAGCAAAACAAGTGTTGAAAAGCATGACGAAACACCCGGGCAGATATCACGCAATTTAAAGCTTGAAAAAGGAAAGCATCTTTTATTAATAAAATCTCTTTACACACCCGATATAGTGAATGACTGGAAAGTTAATGCAAGCCTTAAGCCCGGTGATGGTTATAAAGCGGATGATTTAAACATTGATACGGAGCCAATTCGCAGCAAACATATCAGTGATATTATGGATGGTGTAAAAGTAAGCTGGATAAGGCTATCCTCATGCGGTGAATTTTATGCTGTTGCATATCGTGAATCAAAGCCGCCAAAAGGTGAAACCGAAAGTTGGATAAAAATAAAACAGCTAAAAGACAGATCTGTGATACATTCTTTCCGTCATGCATCTGTTAGTAACCTCCGGTGGTTGCCCGAAAGCAGGGCTGTTTCTTATATTACACGTGATAATAATGAATCAAGCCTCCATATTATGAACTTTGAAAAAGGTGAATCCAAAACATTACTGGAAGATGTTGAGCATTTTGGCAGCTACCGGTGGAGTAAAGATGAAGATTTTATAGTTTATTCTATTGTTGATAATCATACTGATGATTCTGAACATATAAAACATGTTATAGGCATGCAGGACAGGGTTCCTAACTGGCGTAATCGTTCATTTCTTTATCACCTTGATGTGGATAAAAAAACCTCACACAGGCTTACTTACGGAAATCTTTCTACAAGCCTGCATGATATCAGTCCTTGCAATGAAAAGATATTATTCAGCCAGACTAAACCTAATTACCAGGTTCGTCCTTTCTTTAAGCATTATATTTATTTGATGGATTTAAATAATTTGAAGATTGATACTTTGTGGTCAGAAAAAAAATGGCCGGTAAGCGGATCTTTTTCGCCCGATGGTAAATACTTGCTTTTCACAGGTGGGCCTGATGCTTTTGACAAAGCCGGCAGAAATGTTCCTGAAGGAATGTATGCAAACAATTATGACACACAGGCTTATATTTATAGTTTTGAAAATGACGACATCAAGCCTATCACTTACGATTTTGACCCATCTATAACAAGTTCTCACTGGCATCCTGCAGATAATCACATCTACATATCTGCGCAAGACAAAGATAAAGTAAGGTTATATAGATACAATTTTGGCCGTGATAGAATTTCTGAAATACAAACTCCTGTTGATGTGGTTTATGGCCTAAATTACTCTTCAGGTTCTTCTGCAGCTGCTTATATGGGTGAGGGGATGTCGGATCCCTCAAAGGGTTATTGGATTGATTTGAGCAACGATAATTCGGAAGTTATTGAAGATACGGAATCCAAAAATTACCGGTATGTGGAATTTGGTGATAATAAAGAGTGGAATTATCAAACAACCGAAAATGTTGAGATCAGCGGGAGGGTATACCTTCCACCCGGTTTTGATGAGGATGAGAAATATCCTTTAATAGTATATTATTACGGCGGCACAAATCCTGTTTCAAGGCGATTTGGTGGTCGCTATCCATTTAATTTATGGGCAGGGCGAGGATATGTGGTTTATGTTATGCAACCAAGTGGTGCTACGGGTTTTGGACAGGAATTTTCGGCAGCGCATGTTAATAATTGGGGAATTACTGTAGCTGACGAGATTATTGAAAGTACGAAAGCTTTTACAGAGCAACATCAGTTTATAGATGTCGACAGGATTGGCTGTGCCGGAGCTTCTTATGGAGGCTTTATGACTATGCTGCTCTTAACACAAACCGATATTTTTGCCACAGCGGTTTCTCATGCCGGTATAAGTAACATATCCAGCTACTGGGGAGAAGGCTATTCAGGCTATACCTATAGCGCACTGGCAACAGCAAATAAATATCCATGGGACAGCCCCGAAATTTATATAGAACAAAGTCCGCTTTTCAACGCTGAAAAAGTAAATACTCCATTACTCCTGGTTACAGGTGATGAAGATACCAATGTGCCGCCGGGAGAGTCAGTGCAAATGTATACTGCTTTAAAAATACTTGGAAAACCTGTAGAGCTGCTTAAAGTAAAAGGACAAAACCATCATATACTAAATTATGAAAAACGAATCGAATGGAACAACGCAATAGTTGCCTGGTTTGATAAGTGGCTCAAAAATCAGGAAAATTGGTGGAAAGAGCAGTTTCCAAAAAAGAATTTTTAACTATAATGTGCAGTCAGGCAGTTATAATTTATCATTGAATTTTGAAAATCAAGTAGAACTGTCTTTAAACAAAAAGTTATAAAGTGAATATTAATCTATTATGGATTTATACACAAAAAATGCATTAGAGTGTAGTAAGACAACAACCAATAGTTATACTACATCTTTCTCGATGGGCATTCGCAGTATGTGTAAAAAATACAGGCCGGGCATATATGCTATATATGGATTTGTAAGATTTGCCGACGAAATTGTTGATACTTTCCATGATAAAGACAAAGCTTCATTTTTGAGCTTATATAAGCAAAAAGCTTTTGAGGCAATAGAATGCCGGTTTTCTACCAACCCTTTGATACACAGTTTTCAGTGGGTTGTAAACAAGTATAGTATCGAAAAAGAGCTTGTAAGTGCATTTTTTAAAACCATGGAAATGGACTTATACAAAACTTCATATAATCGCAGCCAATACCAGGAGTATATTCACGGTTCTGCCGAAGTTATCGGATTGATGTGCTTAAAAGTGTTTTGTAATGGGGATGTAAAAAAATATAACCGGTTGGAATATTATGCAAGAAAACTGGGAGAAGCCCTGCAAAAAGTAAATTTTTTGAGAGATATTGGCTCGGATTATTATGAAAGAAAAAGAGTCTATTTCCCGGGTGTCGATTTCAATGCGTTTGACAATGAATCCAAAAGCCAAATAGAAAATGAGATATTGCAGGATTTTGAACAAGCTCTTTATGGAATCAGTAAATTGAACAGATGTGCCAGGCTTGGAGTATATTTGGCTTACTGTTATTATTTGAGTTTGTTTAAGAAAATAAAGAAAACCTCTGCAGATCAATTAACGAAAAAAAGATTAAGGGTTGGTAATTTATTAAAACTTTATTTGTTTTTTAAATGTTATATAAGAAATAAGTTAAACTATATATAAATCTTCGGTTTTAATGTCGTTAAACTTAACTGTAAATATTGATAAAAATTCGGGTTTTTGTTTTGGTGTGGTGAAAGCCATTAACAAGGCCGAAAAGGAGCTGGATAATGGTGTTGATTTATTCTGCCTTGGCGATATTGTTCATAATGATGAAGAGATTAAAAGACTGACCAAAAAAGGCATAAAGATTATTGACAAAAATGAATTCAGCAATATGAATAATAAAACAGTTTTGTTCAGAGCTCATGGTGAACCGCCTGAAATGTATAAATTAGCTGAACATAACAACATTAAAGTTATTGATGCATCTTGCCCTATTATAAAGAATCTTCAAAAGAAGATAAAAGATTCTTATGAGAAAGGAGAAAATATTTTGATTTATGGTAAACCCAACCACCCTGAGGTTGTTGCACTTAATGGACAAATAGGCAATAATGCTATTATAATTGAAAACCCTAAAAAAACTGATTTGCAAAATATTCCTTCTAAGGTTACTTTATACAGCCAAACAACACAATCTCTTGATGGATTTTATTATCTTGTACAATTACTTGAAAATGCGGGTAAGCAGGTTAAGCTTAAAGATACTATCTGCAGGCGTGTATCTAATCGCAGAACGCAATTGGAAAATTTTTGCAAAAAATTTCAGAAAATTATTTTTGTTGCCGGTAAAAAATCAAGTAATGGCAGGGTTTTATTTGAGGTTTGCAAGAAAGTCAATCCCCGCACCTATTTTTTAAGCAATCTTAATGAAATTGACCATAAGTGGTTTAATCCCGGAGACGATGTAGGTGTGACCGGCGCTACGTCATCACCTAAATGGCTTATGGAGAGCATAAAAAATCATCTTGAAAAGCTGTAAAAATATCTAATATAGCTAAAGGCTTATTCTTCAGAGAACTCTATCAACATTTTGCGGTAGATGTTGAAAACATTTGCACGTGAGACAAATCCCAAATATTTTCCTTTATCGACAACAGGTAGATTCCACAAGCCGGTATTTCTGAATTTTTTCATCACTGTATCCATCTGGTCATCTAAGTATATATATACCGGTGGTTGTACCATCAGATTTCTGACTTTTATTTCATCATATTTTGATTTATCAAACATTATTTGCCTTATTTCATCAAGTGGTACAAGGCCGAGGAAATTGTTTTCTTCGTCAATAACCGGGAATATATTTCTGTGTGATTTTCTAACCAGTTTTACAAGGTCGCCCAGTGTTTGGTCGGGTTTGATCGGTTTCATATCGGTTTCAATCACGTTTTCGACTTTTAACAATGTAAGTACGGCTTTATCTTTATGATGAGTAATTAGTTGACCTTTTTGGGCCAGTTTTTTAGTATATAGCGAGTGCGGATTGAAATAGGCCACTGTAATGTAGGATATGGATGCAGTAATTATAAGAGCAATAAACAGCTCATATCCGCCTGTTATTTCTGCTATAAGAAAGATTGCGGTCAGTGGTGCATGAATAACTCCGGCTATTAAACCTGCCATACCAACCAGTGCAAAGTTTCTTTCAGATATTGAAACCATGTCCCAGTAATTTACAAAACGTGCAAAAATAAAGCCTGTAATGCTGCCCATAAACAGGCTGGGGGCAAAGACACCGCCAACGCCACCACTGCCCAGTGTTACAGATGTTGCAACTGCTTTAAGAATTACTACAAAAACCAAAAAGCCAAGAAACAGCAAGCCGGTGTGGTCGAAGAATTTACTAAAAATACTTGCTTCCAAAAGCTCATGTGGGTAGCCCGACAAAAGCGAGCTCATTGCTCTATAACCTTCACCGAAAAGTGGAGGAAAAAGAAACACAAGTAAACCAACTAACAATCCGCCAATGATTACCCTTATATAAGTTTTTGAAATCCGTTTGATAAGATTTTCTATCTTTTCATTTATCCATGTAAAATAAAGAGAAACCAGGCCGGTCACTATGCCTAATAGCACATAATAAGGGATGTTGCTGTAGTTAAATGGATCGGAAAGTGTGAAATAAAATTCTATTTGTTCTCCAAGGAAAATCACGGAAAAGATAGTACCTGTGACTGTTGCGATAAGAAGTGGTATTATGGAATTCATGGTTAGGTCGAGTCTGAGGACTTCAAGTGCAAAAATAAGTCCTGCTATTGGTGCTTTAAATATTGCAGCTATTGCAGCTGCCGAACCACAGCCAATGAGCATTATTGTACGCTTAAACCCAAATCTGGCAGCTTGCGCAACATTAGAGCCTATTGCAGCCCCGGTAGATACAATAGGAGCTTCCATGCCCACAGATCCGCCAAAGCCGCTGGTGAAAGCACATGATACTACCGAAGAATAGGTGTTGTGAAGCTTCATAACACCTTTGTTACGCGAAATGGAATGCAAAATACGGGATACACCGTGACTAATATCATCCTTAACAAACCTCTTTACATAAATTACAGTAATTGCTATGCCTATCAACGGAAATATCAAAAATAACCAGTTTTGATTGTAAACCCCCGATATACCACGTACCCAGTCTTCAAAATAATGTACTGCAGTTTTCAGAACAACAGCAGCAATAGCTGCCAATATGCCTATAAAAACACATAAAAACAATATAAAATGCCTGTCTTGCATGTGCTTAATACGCCATATATGAAACCTGGCCAGCCAACTTCTTTTGATCATTGCAGTTTATAATGAAAGTGTTGTTGAAATAAAAAGTATTTGCGAATATCGAAAAAATAGCAGATTTAAAAAAATAATAGTAAACAATATTTTTTTACAGAAGAAGGGCAAACTATTGATTGATAAAATTATGATATTCGCTGAAAAGGTTCAATTAACCCTCACGGTTAAAAACATATTGAAGCAAATTTGCACCCATTTGCAATGCTTTAAGTCTAATTTCTTCGGGGTTTCCATGAACTTCCTGGTCTTCCCATCCGTTGCCCAGGTCAGATTCGTAGCTGTAAAATAAAACCAACCTGCCTTCGTAAATAATACCGAAACCCTGGGGAGGTTTGCCGTCATGTTCATGTATCTTTGGTAATCCTTCCGGAAATGAGAACTTTTGATGATAAACAGGATGTGAATAAGGCAACTCAACTAACTCATGATCCGGAAAAACTTTTTTTATTTCACGTCTGAAATATTTGTCTAGTCCATAATTATCATCTACATGCAAAAACCCTCCACCTTTCATATATTTGCGAAGGTTCCTGGCATCATTGGCAGTAAAATGAACATTGCCATGACCGGTCATATAGATATAGGGGTAATTGAAAATGCTCTTGCTTCCAGCCTCTACAGTTGCTATATCACGACTAATGTTTGTTCCAATCTTTTCATTCGAAAAATCAACCAGGTTGGGCAAGGCCGTAGGGTTACTATACCAATCGCCACCGCCTCCATACTTTAGCGTAGCAATTTGATAGTTCTGGCCTGATAATAATAAATTAATGCTTAACAACAATATACTCAAGAATAATTTTTTGCCCGTAATGAACATGATTTTGTTTTTTATATATCAAAAATTAACTTATGAAACACAACTTTCTTTTTAGTCGAGTATTTATTCTTACAACAAATTATTTAAAGAATTTGCTTGTATACATGCAGCAATGGCAGCAGTTTCAGTTCTCAAACGATATTTTCCCATAGATATTGCTTGAAATCCCGCGGAGTTAGCTAAAGAGATCTCTGTATCCGAGAAATCGCCTTCCGGGCCTATAGCTATAATTATATCGTTTCCGGATTTATATAAATTATTTAGTTGTAATTTTTCACCTTTGCCACAATGAGCAATAAACTGGTAATCAGGATTTTCAGTGTTATTGACAAAATCTGAAAAATTTGTTAAAGGGTTTAATTCCGGCAGAAAAGTTCTGCATGATTGTTTCATGGCAGCAGCAACAAGCTTTTTAAGCCTGTATGGTTTTATTACTTTTCTTTCTGAGTGCTCACATAATAAAGGTGTTATTATATCAATGCCACATTCAGTAGCTTTTTCCAGAAACCATTCAAAACGATCAATTGACTTTGTGGGTGCTATGGCAATATGCAATGTGTAAGGCCTTTTATCATAGCCATATTTGAAATCCGTGATTTCTATGAAGCAACCTTTGGGGTCGGCTGTTATTAAATCAGCTTCACATAGCATCCCTTTCCCATTAGTGATAAGCAATTTATCACCTTCTTTCATTCTCAAGACTTTTACGCAATGATGTGACTCCGTTTTGTTTAAAATCGTCAAACCCTCGTCAAGTTCGGGTTCATAAAACATGTTCATAAAAAAATTATTTATGATAATTTAAAAAAGGATAGAAAAAAAATAATAGTTGTTGTTTTCAAATATATAATAAAATCTGTAATTGCATAATTTACAATGACGTTATAAGTTCTCCATTAATTCATCGGTAAGTTCTAAATTGTGAAAGACTTTTTGTACATCATCATGATCTTCAAAGGCTTCTATTAGTTTAAGAACCTGTTCTGCCTGTTCTTTTGACAGAGTTACGGTGGTTTTTGGGATTCGTTGCAACTCCTGGCTTTCGGCTTGCAGGTTCATTTTTTCAAGCTTTTTTTGCATTGAACCAAAATCTTCCATTGCCGTATATATTGTAAAATAGTCTCCGTCGGTTTCTACTTCTTCTGCCCCGGCATCAATAATTTCCATCAAAAAGTTTTCCTCGTCAAGGTTATTTTTGGGTACAGTGAATACGCCTTTTCTGTCGAATATAAAGCTTAGCGAGCCGTGTGTTTCAAGCTTGCCATTGTATTTGTTAAAGTATGAACGGATGGCAGCAACTGTACGTTGTATATTATCAGTTAAGCATTCGATATACACCCCGATGCCGAAGGGAGCATATCCTTCATACGTAACTTCCTGGAAGTTTGCGGCATTTTTATCACCTGCTTTAGTAATTGCCCTTTGGATATTATCTTTGGGCATATTAATTCCTTTAGCATTGGCAATTGCCAGGCGTAGGCGAGGGTTAGCATCAGGGTCATTTCCACCTTCTTTAACAGCTACAGTAATTTCTTTAATAGCAGCAGAAAACATTTTTGAGCGCTTAGCATCCAGTGCTGCTTTTTTTCTCTTTATAGTTGACCATTTACTGTGTCCTGCCATCTTTATAAAATTATTATTGATATTTCTAAAAAATATAACCGGTGGTTGTTTTTTTACCGTCATTGCAAAAATAGCAAAATCCAAATAAAAAAAATATAAAAAAAGGGGGTTGATTAATCCCCCTTTACATTTGTTATTAAACTTGCCTGATATCTTTTTAATTACCAGCTTGTTAAACTTATTCCTACATTAAATGGGTGCACTTCCGGCCCTTTATCACTGGGAAATAATGTATTAAGCCCATAGGTAGCAAAGAGATTTACTCTGCCCCAACCTATCCTGGCTGTTGCATCAATCTTAAATGGCCTGGTATGATAACTTTTTCTTATCTTTTCTTTTTGCCTGTCGCCATGAAAGTCATAAACCTGCCTTGTATAGCTTCCTATTCTTGCTCTGCCTATTACTCCTCCTGCCAGGTGGAACTGTTCGATTTTTTTTGTTCTTGCAGTTTGAAATTCCAGAAGAAGTGGAACGTTGAAATGTATCTGGGTAAGTCTGTTTCTTCTGTAGCCTATGTCATCTTCAATATAATCCAGCTCATTTTTTTCATGCTTAAGTGTAATATCGTTTTCGAAAGCATAATTGTTCCAGTTTAAACCAAAACCCGTGACTAGTCCTACATTATTTCTTATTAAATTGAAATTTTGCTGATATAAGTTAAAATTAACTGAAATAGCCCTGGTGTAATCTATATTAAGAAATTCATCATCATCATTGAGGGTTGTTGAATGATCGGGGGTTAGAAAGCCATTCATGCCTAATTCTATTCCGCTCCAGTTATTTCTGAAGGATCGGTTTCTTCTTTCAGTTTTTATATCTACATCGTGTTTTTTGTCATCGGTTATTACCATTATGTCTCTTTCACCAATTTTAACTCTTACAGTATCCTTACCATCTTTTATTTTCACGATTTCATCATTCAGATCTTCCGGGTCGCCTTTAAAATTTATGCTTGCTGCACCTGATGTTTTAAAGCTGTGGCTTATTGGTGCTTGTTTGTAATTGACCGAAGATGTTCCTGAGACATTGGCTTTCAGGTTTTTTGAAGCATTAACCTGTAGTGATGATGCGCCTGATCCCCTGGCATCTGTTTCTTTTGTTTGCAATTCGTATGCTCTCAGGGAAGCAGCACCACTGACTGTTGTTTTGTGCATGTTTGCAGCGCCTTTCAGAATAACATTAGATGTTCCCGAAACTTTTGAGGTCAGGTTGTCTGTTTCCAGGTCAACATTGACTTTTGAAGCGCCTGAAGCAGTAACTTCAATATTGGGTGATGAAAGCTTATTTTCGCTATTAATTGATGCTGCGCCGCTGGCAGTGATTTTTTCAAATGTTGGTGCAGTAATATAAACCCTTATCCTGTCAGGGCTTTCAAATATCCTGCTGTCGTATTTAAGAGTAAGAATATTTCTGCTGACATCAATTGATACTCTCTCCATTTGGTCTTCACTTGTTTCGACTTTTGCCGAAAAATCATCAGCTTGTTTAATAGATACTGTAAAAACATTACCTGCCGAAATTCCTGTGAAAGGGCCTGTTTCAAATTCTTTAGTTGTTGTTTGCCCCATTATTGTTAGCGGGAAAACCAACAAAAATGTGATTGCTGCTGTTATAAATTTAATTTTTTTCATCTTTTTTAGGTTTTAAAATTTTTAAAAAATTGTTTATTATAATAATTATTTATTTCAATTAGTTTAATTAATCAATGCTTCTTATACTGCCTATTCCACTGACGTTTGTAAGCCTGGTTTTGGGATTGCCTTCATATTTGATGCTTCCCACGCCGCTCAAACTGGCATCCAGTAATTGGGTTGCATATATATTTGCTGCTCCGGCTCCACTTAAATTGATTAATGTTTTCTCGGTGTTAAGATTTTTTGCCATCAGTTTGCTTGCCCCGCTGAGGGTTACTTTATGAGAGTTGGCATACCCTGTCAATGTAATGCTGGAAGCACCCGAAACATTGGTTTCAAGATTTTCGGTTTCGAAATTCAATTCACCTGCAGCGGCTCCGCTAATATCGAGTGTAAAAGATTCGGCTCTTATGGTTGTTTTACCGGTTAAATTACATGCGCCTCCTGATGACAAATTTTCAAGATCGGTGTAAGTTATCCGTATATCCATTTTTGATGGCCTGAGCATAATATCACGGTCGGAGTTAATATGCAAAACGTTATTTTTTATTTCAATGTTAATGTGTTGATGAAGGTTATCATCGGTTTCTATAACAAGACTTTCTTCTTTCCCTTCCTTTAAAATAACATTAAACATACCTCTCAGATCAAGCTTATTGAAGTATCCGATATCGTGATTCATTGTTGTCAAATTTCCGTCACCTTTTAATGTGTTTACTTCATTTATGCATCCTGTATTCAGCAGAAATGCAAATAATACCGTGGTAAGCAAAAATTTATGTTTTAATGGCTTCATGTTTGTTTTGTTTTAAAAATGATTAAAAGTTAAGAGTTTGATAATTTCATGGTTTTAAGTGCGAGACTGTACTAATCTCTTGTTTCACAATTTATTTTTTTGTGATTTTGGTATTAAGACGGTGGGGGGTATAAAAAAGTTACAGTTGGAGAATAAAAATTATCCCGGCAAATTACAATCTTTACAAAACTGCTTCAAATTGTTTGAGGAACCTGACGTCGTTTTCAAAAAACAGGCCTTTCCTGAAAATTTTTTACTTTTTATTATTTTTTACTTTTTCTCCCGCTAATGCGGGATAAACAAAATCCCGTATGGACGGGACAAGTATCAAGCCCAAACAAAGCTTCCACGCGCTCTTAAAAAATGTCGGAAATACAGGCCAAGTAGTGGTTGAAAACAAAGCCTGTTTGGGCGGGCCAACGCGCACGATTTTTATAGTTTTGGAAAATGATTTATAGTAAATTGATTTTAAAAATCTTAATAAGTTTAATTTTTTATACCAAAGTTGGTTAAAATCGTCCCCGGCCTTTGGTGAAGACACCTACAAAACAAGCGAAAAGGGCGTTAAAAAATATTTGAAGTCGCTCCATAAAGTTATGGAAAAGTATAAAAAATATAATACAGATTAAACACTCTTAAAAAACAGATCAAAGCTAAAAGCGACATTGCAAATATTTTAGCCCTTGATGCGTAGTTTTGTGGTGGCGGAACCACAGCCTTGATTTTTTCTAACTTTTTTATCAAGTTTTTATTAGGCACTACTAAATGCTAAAAAATAAAAACCTTAATTTAGCCGACATACTCAATATAGATATCGTTTTTTTCA
>PUKZ01000189.1 GCA_003550725.1 Bacteroidales bacterium
TGCCTCTTTCATAATTGATGCTGACTCATTTTATGAATATAACATGCAATCACCTCTTCCAGATTTTATTGATCCTGAAAGTAAATTATATTTTGATATTGTGTTGGTTGATTTTATGAGTGAGCAGGAATATCTTGAAAAGCAGCAGAGAGCTTCTGATGAAATAATTGAGCAAAGCGAAACTCTCAAAAAAGAAGAAAAAGAAAGGCTTGATGACTACATAGAAAATAAATCTATTACGGCAGAACCAACAGAAAGTGGTCTTATTTATATTGAAGATAAAAAGGGTGAAGGAAAACAGGTTGAAGCGGGAGATACTGTAAAGGTACATTATGAGGGAAAGTTGCTTGACGGTACAGTATTTGATTCGTCAGAAAATATTGGTGAACCTATTGAATTTGTTGTTGGAAAAGGTCAAGTTATCAGAGGTTGGGATGAAGGTATATTGTTAATGAGTGTAGGAGGTAAGGGCCAATTAATTATACCTTCAAATCTTGCTTATGGACAGCAGGGTGTGCAAAATGTCATTCCTCCATTTTCTACATTAGTTTTTGATGTTGAAATAGTTGGTGTAAAGTAATTGAATATTTGAATATCAGGGTTTAATATTTATTGTAATGAATAAAATATCTTTTTGGGCTTTTTTTATTTTGTTGCTGATATCATTTAGTGGGTGTAGTCTTCTGAAGCAAACTTTTTTTGTATCATATGAGAAAACTTCTTCAGGATTAAAATACAGGATTTTGGAGGAGGGCGACGGTAAAAGACCTGCAAATGGTGATTTATTGGCAATACATTACATTGCAAAACTCAAAGAAGATGGATATATTATCGATAATACATATGAGCGTGATGAACCCTTAACATTTCGTATAGGCAAAGGTCATGTTATAAAAGGATGGGAAGAAGGGATACCATTAATGAGCCAGGGTGGAAAAGCTGAATTTATTATACCTCCGGAGCTTGCCTATGGTGATAGAAGTTTTGATAAAATACCTTCCAACTCAACAATAGTTTTTGAAATCGAACTGCTTGATATTACAAAACCTAAGGATACTTTTGAGCCTGACCCGGAGGTTTATGAATCTACTCCGGATGGCGTAAAGTACTATGTAAAAGAATCCGGAGACGGTAAACGGGTTGAAGATGGTTCTTTAGTCAGGGTAAAATATAGAGGGTATTTTGAAGATGGTGAAGAATTTGACAGATCTGATGGAGAGCATTTTGAATTTTTGGTAGGTGAGGGGATGGTTATAAAAGGATGGGATTTGGTTTTTAGATATCTCAGGGAGGGTGATAAAGCTACATTGTGGATTCCATTCGAACTGGCATATGGAGAATATGGACGAGGATCAATACCTCCTAATACAAATATCATGTTTGATATTGAGATTTTGGAAGTAAAAAAACCAATACAACCCGAACCTTTCAATACTACTAATAAAGATACTATCGAGACCAAGTCAGGTTTAAAATATATAATTGTTGAAAAGGGAAATAATATAGAACCTGAACAGGGCGATATTGTTAAAATACATTATACCGGGTATTGTGTAAATGGAGATGTTTTTGATTCATCCGTAAAAAGAGGTCAACCATTAAAATTTGTTGTTGGGAGCCAACAGGTAATTACAGGATTGGATAAAGCAATCAGATATATGGAAAAGGGCAGTAAAGCCCGTATTATTATTCCTCCAAATTTGAGTAATAAAAGTAAAAAAATTAAAGAAATTCCACCTTCATCATATTTGATTTTTGATGTTGAGTTAATTGATATAACTAAATAAATAAATTTATTTTTAACATGGAGTTATTGCAGATTACCTGGAATGCCAATCCTGAGTTATTTAGCATAGGGCCATTGACTGTCAGATGGTACGGAATTTTTTGGGCTTTATCATTTTTAATTGGTTATGAGATGTTAAGTCGTATGTATAAAAGAGATGGAGTGGCTCGTCAAGAAGTTGACAAGCTTTTTATATATATGGCTATAGGTAGCATAATTGGTGCCAGACTGGGGCATTGTTATTTTTATGAGTTTAATTATTACATACGCAACCCTATTGAAGTACTGATGATATGGCAAGGCGGTCTTGCCAGTCATGGCGGAGCAATCGGTATAGTAATTGCATTATATTACTTTAGAAAAAAAATATCAAGCAAGTCATACCTGTGGGTGCTTGACAGAGTCGTTATTCCTGTTACGCTTGCTGCTTTTTTCATCAGAATGGGAAACCTAATGAATCATGAAATTTATGGCTATGAAACATCTTTGCCATGGGGATTTGAGTTCATTAAAAATGTACCTTACTGGATTGTGGGGGCAGATCCTGTTTATACATCCCCCAGGCATCCAACTGCCATATACGAAGGTCTGGGTTATCTTTTGGTTTTAGCAACTTTACTGGGGTTATATATAAAAAAAGGTAAAAAATTACCCGAAGGATTCCTTACAGGCATTTTTGCAATTTCCTTGTTTTCAGTAAGATTTATTGTTGAATTTGTGAAAGAAGTTCAATCACCTTTTGAAGAGGCTATGTTGTTAAATATGGGTCAAATTTTAAGTATACCGGCTATTATTGCTGGCATATTAATCCTTTGGTATTCTTTAAGAAAAAAAACTGCCAATAAATAATTATCTGGTTAATTAGTTTTTTATTATGTTGATTCAGGCATATATAAGAAACACAGTATTTTTTTTGTTAAGATCAGGTATTTGTTTTTTCCAGTCATCTATGCTTTTTGTTTCAATAAATTCTTCATTGGTTGTAAGCTCACTGGCAATACAGAGTTTAGTTGACGGAGATAATGAAGATAATATGTTATTTAAAAGATTATTGTTACGGTAGGGTGCTTCCATAAAAATCTGAGTTTGATTATTATGTATTGCTTGTTTTTCAATTTTTTTAAGACTGTTATGTTGTTTCTTTTTTTCAATAGGGAGGTAACCATGGAATACAAAGTTTTGGCCATTAAATCCTGATGCCATAAGAGCAAGAAAAATTGATGATGGCCCTGTTAATGGTTTTACTTTAATGCCCATTTGATGTGCTAAAGCAACTATTTTAGCTCCCGGGTCAGCTATACAGGGACATCCCGCCTCCGAAATAATTCCTGCTGATTTACCTGCTTTTATATTATTGAAAAATGAAGGAAGACTATTTTCAGGTGTATGTTTGTTTAATATATTGAATTTTATATTATCAATGGATTTGCTATAGCCGGCTTTTATTAGAAACCGCCTTGCTGTACGTACATTTTCGACAATAAACTCATCAAGTTTTTGAATTATCTCTGTTGATTCGCGTGGCAATGAGTATTTTATATTTTCATTGCCAATAGTTGAAGGAATTAGATAAAGAGTGCCTGGCATTTTTTAAACTTTTGAATTTAACCAAGGAAGATTATTTAGATCAACGTTACCACCGGTCAGGATAACAGCTACAGTTTTATTTTTGAATATTTTTTTATTATCCAAAATTACAGCCAGTGCCACGGCAGAAGAGGGTTCAACAATAATTTTCATTCTTTCCCAGATCAGCTTCATGGTATTAATTATTGAATCTTCGTTTGCTAGAAGGATATCAGAAACCATTTCTAGTACAATTTTATATGTTATACTTCCAAGTGAAGTCTTTAGCCCGTCGGCAATAGTGTTTGGAGAATAAGAAGGGACAAATTCTTTTTTCTTGAATGATAGATAAGCGTCATTTGCCATAAGGGGCTCAGCAGCAATAACTTTAGTTTTGGGTGATACATAATTACGTGTAAGACAGGTTCCGCTGATTAATCCACCACCACCTATGGGGGTTACAATATAGTCCGGCTTATAACTGAGTTGATCAAGCATTTCCAATGATGCAGAGGCTTGCCCTGTTATTACCCTAATATCATTATAAGAGTGAATGGGTTTATATCCGTATAAATTAATAAGCCTTTCCATTGTCTCTTCTCTATCTTTAAGAGTGGGCTTGCAAAAAGTTATTTCTGCATTATAAGATCGCACTGCTTCTATTTTTACTTTAGGTGCATTTTCAGGCATTACTATATTGACTTTAATATCATTCATAGATGCCGCAAGTGCTATTGCCTGGCCATGATTACCGGAAGAGTGTGTTGTAATGCCAGTTTTTTGATGTTCCGAAAGATTATTGAATACAGCGTTTAATGCACCACGTATTTTAAAAGCACCTCCTTTTTGAAAATTTTCGCATTTAAATACTATATTAGAACCCGAAATGTAATTAAAGTATTGACTTGTCATCAAAGGAGTTTGATGAGAATATTTTTGGATATGTTTATAAGCTTTTTCAATTTCTTTTATTCCTGGTAATTCTATATTTTTCAAGTTAGTCATTATTTTTTAATTAAAGATGTTGCTATTTTTTCGCATGCAGCATCAAGTAATTGAAAAACATTTTGAAAACCATCTTTTCCACCATAATAAGGATCAGGAACTGATTTGTTTTTACCCGGAAAGATAGTGTTAAGAATTAAGTCTACTTTTTCACGATCATTTGTATTTTTGGCTAAAGCATTGATATCATATAAATTTGAGCTATCCATAACATATATTTTATCAAATTCATCAAAATCATCATAAGTGAATTGACGCCCACGTTGGTTTGAAATATTAATATTATGCTTTCTTGCAATATCAATTGAACGCCAGTCAGGCTTTTTCCCGATGTGGTAATCAGCAGTTCCGGCCGAATCAACAAATGTGTTTTTAATATTATATTTTTTTATTTTCTCCTCCATTATTCCTTGCGCAAGCGGTGAGCGGCAAATATTTCCTAAACAAACCATTAAAATTTTCATAAAAAGTTACAATTTTTTTATGTAAATCTATAATTTATAAAAATGGTGTTAAAAAGTTGCGGTATTAACAGATAATTTGCATTAAAAAACTTTTCTAAATTTAATTGGTATTTAGAAAAGCTTAATAAACTGACAAAGCCCTGTATGTTATAAATTAATTTTTATAATATTATCGAGTTCATCAATATAATTTTTGAATTCTTTGTCTGTTTCAGCCAGATTTTTTATAGTCTTGCATGCATGCAAAACAGTTGCGTGATCTTTGTTGCCACATTTATTTCCTATAACTGCCAAAGAAGATTTCGTAAAATTCTTTGAAAAATACATTGCCAGTTGTCTTGCCTGTACAATTTCTCTTTTTCGTGTTTTTGAATTAATCTTTTCATATGGAATATCAAAGTAATCACAAATTACTTTCTGAATATATTCTATGGTAATTTCTTTGGGTGTGTTTTTTACAAATTTTTCTATGACTTTATTTGCCAGTTCGGGTGTTATTTCTTTTTTATTCATTGATGATTGAGCAAGGATTGATACAAGTGCTCCTTCCATCTCACGAATATTTGTTTTAATGCTTGAAGCTATAAGCTCTATAACATCTTTAGGCATTTCCACACCGTCATTATATAGTTTTTGCTCTAATATAGCCATGCGAGTTTCTAAATCGGGTACCTGGAGGTCGGCAGAAAGGCCCCATTTAAATCGTGATAATAATCTTGGTTCTATACCCTGCATTTCTACAGGTGGTTGATCAGAAGTAATTACAATTTGTTTTCCGTTTTGGTGAAGATGATTGAAAATGTGAAAAAATACATCCTGAGTTTTTTCTTTTTTAGCCAGGCAGTGGATATCATCAACAATAAGCAAATCAATCATATGGTAAAAATGAATGAAGTCATTTTGATTATTATTTTTAACCGCATCTACAAATTGATTTGTGAACTGTTCGCTTGACACGTATAAAACGGTTTTATCCGGAAAGTTATTTTTCACTTCTATACCAATAGCATTCGCCAGATGTGTTTTACCAAGGCCGTTAGCACTATATATTAAAAGAGGATTAAAGGAGGTTTTTCCGGGGTTTTGACCCACAGCAAGACCGGCACTGCGTGCAAGCCTATTGCAATCTCCCTGTAAAAAATTATCAAAATTATAACTTTCTATTAATTGAGGATTAATATTAAGTTTTTTTAATCCGGGTATTACAAATGGATTTGGAATTGACTTTCCTTTATCTTTGTTTACATCTAAAGGCATATTGACAGGCGGATTTGTTAGTGCTTTGCGATTTTGTGTTGGTGCATTTACTGTATATGGTTTTGTTTTTGATGAACCAAAAGAATTATCCATTATAATGCTATACTCTAAACGCCCGCTTAATCCTAATTCTTTTTTAATGGTTTTTTTTAACAGATCAATATAATGTTCTTCTAACCATTCATAAAAAAACTGGCTTGGAACCTGAATTTTCAGCACATTATTATATAGTGCAACCGGTTTAATAGGAGCAAACCATGTATTAAAACTATTAGGACTAATATTATCTTTTATTACATCTAAACATTTTTTCCAAATTTTTTCATGCGATTTATCCATTAGTTAATAATTTGGTCTGTTGTTGTTATTAATACTTCCTTTTTCGTATAATTTTGGTTATCAGTGTTAACTGATAATTGTACTATTTAAAAAAACTTAAGCAAATCTTGCCAAAAAATAATTAATAAAAAAGTTTAATATCACTTGATTTTTATTAATTTTTGTTATAGTAGATTTGACCAAAATTTGCTGCAATTTTTTTTAAGAATTTGATAGCCTGCATAGGCAGGTTCCTTTGCACGATTGTTAAATTTATGATATTTGACTGATTAATAAACACCTCCTCTCTAATTTGAATTAAGCAAATAAAAAATTTGAAACTAATAATAATTCATTTTCCAAGAAAAAAAAATTATTACCCTCATCAACATAATTATAAATAATCATATTGCTATTACATAAAGGTATTATTATCGATTTCTGCTGATATTTTATAATGATCATCAGCTATATTAATGCATGCAATATGAGTCTAAATATTCAAATATAACAACCGACCTGGAATTAATCTATTAAAGAACAAAATAATTTAGCCCTTTTATTTTAATAATATAAGGCCAAAGCTTTATAAATATTAAAAAAAATATATAATTAACTATTAGCAAAAGGCAATTTAAGCAACATATAAAAAAAAACAAATACAAATATTAAAGCAAAAATGTAATTTTAGGCATTTAAATATCCAATTATTTTCTTTTTTTTGCTTGCTATCGCAATATTAATATTATTTGACTAAAAGAACAAGATTTTTTTTCTTTTCATGGTCAATTTATAATGTGTAAATTTAACGCAGTAATTTTTATTGGAAACTAATTATATTACAAGTAATAAGCAAAAAAAAATTAACATTCTTTAAATCAGTAAAAAAGAGTTAATTAATTAATATACAATTAGTTAATTATTAATAATTTATTTAAAATCTAAACGTTCGATTTTAATATTATTGAGTTTATTGAAAAGGGAAAGTATTTTATCTACATTTTTTTTTCTGATTTCGAAATCTATAGAACAATCAAGTTCAAACTTTTGATCTATTTTCATCAAATCATTTTCTTTGAAAATTTTCATAATATCATTCATTAAAGTATAATCGAAACTTACTCTATATATTTCGCGGATAGTTTCAGTAACGATTCGGTTGTTGTTTAAGGCCCCTGAAGCCGCATTTTTATAAGCGTTTATTAACCCGCCTTTACCGAGTTTAGTTCCTCCAAAATATCTAATTACAACAATTAATACATTAGTAATATTGTACGAAAGTATTTGACCGTAAATAGGTTTTCCGGCTGTACCAGATGGTTCACCGTCATCATTAAAGCGATGGTTTTCCCTTTTTAGCCCTAAAGCCCATGCATAACAATGATGACTGGCATCATGATACTTTTTTCGTATAAAATTAAGGTGATTTTTAATTTGATTTTGATTTTTTATTGGTATAGCAATAGCTATGAACTTACTTCCTTTATCTTTATAAATGCTTTCTGATGTATTTATTATTGTTTTATAAGTATCTTCCATATTTTTTAGATATGAATAAATATTACTTTGTCTAATTTAAGATATTATTATAGCATAAGCCTTTATCATTAAATTATTGTTATAAAGCGTCTGTATCATGTTTTTGTTCAGTAATTAATATGCTGTGACTTTAAAAATTAATCATTTATTTCGAAAAACATATAGAACTTCTTTATGAAACTCATTTATTGTTTCTAATTTACCCTTAATTAAGGGAGCATTAATACCATCAGCAAAGAATTGATTGCCTGTAAACACCCTTGCCTCATCCCAAAAACCTTGGTTGATAAAGCTTTGCAACAAAATATTTCCTCCTTCAATGATTATAGATTGAATATTTTGTTCGTATAAATAACTCATTAATTGTTTTATCATATGACTAGGTTCACAGCTAATTTTCAACCATTTTATATTATCTTCTATTTTTTCTTTCTTTTCATTAACTATAATTGTTTTTTGAGAGTTATCAAAAATTGAAAGGTTTTCGGGTAGTTCAAGTTTAGGATCAATTACAATTCTTATAGGATTTCTCCCAAACCATAATCGTGTATTTAGCTTAGGATTATCCATAATGGCTGTATTAGTTCCAACCATAATAGCTTGTTCTTGTGAACGCCACTTATGTACAAGCATTCTGAGTTTTTTGCTGGTAATCCAGTTTGGTTGTTTTTTGGCAGAAGGTTCTCTATCAATATCAATGAATCCGTCTGCTGATTGTGCCCATTTTAAAATTATGTATGGTCGCTTTTTTTTATGAAAAGTAAAAAATCTGCGATTCAGATGTAAACATTCGTTTTTCATAACTCCTGTTTTTACTTCACAGCCACTATTACGAATTCTGGATATACCCTTGCCGGCAACTACATGATGAATATCAACACTGCCTATGACTACCCTTTTTATACCTGTTTGAACAATTAAGTCGGTGCAGGGTGGCGTCTTTCCATGATGACAGCATGGCTCAAGATTTACATATAACGTAGAGCAAGGTAAAAGCTCTTTTTCTTTAACACTATTAATTGCATTTGCCTCTGCATGTGCCTGTCCATACTCTTTGTGATAACCTTCCCCGATAATTCGGCCACGATAAACTATAACCGCACCAACAATCGGATTAGGTGCCGTATTACCCAAACCTGATGATGCTAACTCAATGCATCTCTGCATATATAATTCATCTTTCATACCTGTAATGTCAATCGGATAATGAGTTTAATGCAAAAGTAATAACCTTTTTGTAAATGTTTTTAAATTTGATTATGTATATGATTTTCTGATGAAAAAACCTGCTAAGTTATGCTTTTCAACTTTGTATATATTGAAAAGTTGTTTTGGGTAATTAATACATTTTGTAAATCTATGAAGAATTGTTAATAAATTAGCAATTAAAATTTGATAATGATAATTGTTTATTTAAAAATTCATTAATTTTTAATTTACAGCAATTTTCATCTTTATAAATTTGTATAAATTTCGGTTATAAACTGTTATACAATGATTTGCATTTTAATGTTCAAATATTTCAGTTAATTTAAGCCGATAGAACCCTCATGATTTATACAATATCTTTTGTGAAAATTTAGTTTATGAGGGTTTCATGGGATTATTGATGGTTTGTTAGATTCATATTAATTTTAACAATGATCATTTATGGATAAATTAGTAACTATAGCAACGTTTACTTATCATTCAGAGTTAACTGTTATTAGGGCAAAATTAGAATCAGAAAACATTGAATGCTTTATACAGGATGAAATGACAGCGCAGATATACACTTTTGCTTCAAACGCAATTGGTGGGATAAAGCTTCAGGTTAAGCAAAGCGATGCAATAAGGGCTGTTGAGACTCTTAAAAAAGCCGGCTATCTTGATAAGTATAATGATGAACAGGATAATTTTTGGATAAACCTGGAATACAGGACAAATATTATTCCCTTGCTCAAGTATCTGCGAATCGAACTTCGCCTGGTCATACTTGTTGTATTATTTTTAATATTAGTGGCTTTTATAATTTATTTATTGACCATTCCGGCTACTCGTGACTTTTTTTAAAAATAAAAAGCAAGGTAAAAGATAGGGCGAAACTATTTTTATACCAATACTTTCCCTTTCATATCTTGAGGAATTGGAAGTTCAAGAATTTTAAGTATTGTAGGTGCAATGTCAGCCAATCTGCCACTGTTGAGTTTTTTGTAATCATTATCAATAAGCCAGCAAGGTACAGGATTAATAGTATGAGCAGTATTAGGTGAGCCATCAGGGTTTATTGCAAAATCGGCATTACCATGATCGGCTGTGATTATTACCGAATAATTGTTGTCAAGAGCTGCATTTGTTACTTTATTCAAACAATTATCAACGGTTTCAACAGCTTTTTTTATTGCATCATACACTCCTGTATGACCTACCATGTCGGCGTTTGCAAAGTTTAAACAAATAAAATCAAAAACATCCTTATTTATTTCTTTAATAACCGCATCCTTTACTTTCGGGGCACTCATTTCCGGTTGATGGTCATAAGTAGGAACTTTGGGAGAAGAAATCATAACTCTTTCTTCTCCATCAAAAACATCTTCACGGCCTCCACTGAAAAAGAAAGTAACATGAGGATATTTTTCAGTTTCAGATATGCGTAGTTGCTTCTTGCCATTTTTGGCAATAACTTCTCCAAGCGTGTTTTTCAGGTCGGGTTTGTCATAAACGATATTAATATTTTTGAAAGACTCATCATACCTTGTAAGAGTGATGTAATACAGGGGGATTGTTTTCATGTCATGGTCAGGCATGTCTTTTTGTGTTAAAACAGTAGTGATTTCCCTTAACCTGTCGGTACGGAAATTAAAGCAAATAACCACATCATTCTCTTTGATAGTGGCTAGCGGCTTGCCATCACTATTGGTAATTACCGAAGGTTTAATAAACTCATCAGTAATGTCGTTATCATATGAGCTTTGAATAGCTTCGGCAGATGATCCAAATTTATCTCCATTGCCGTCAACAAGCATATCGTAAGCCAGCTTAATCCTGTCCCAGCGTTTATCCCTGTCCATTGCATAATACCTCCCGCATACAGAAGCAATCTTTCCTGTGGTTGTTTTCAAATGATCTTCAAGTTCATTAATATATTTTTTCCCGCTACGTGGATCAGTATCGCGTCCATCGGTAAAAGCATGTATATATAAATCATTAAAATTGTTTTCATTAATAACATCACAAAGGACAAAAAGATGATCCATAGATGAGTGAACGCCACCATCCGATACCAAACCCATTAAGTGAATTGCTTTATTATTTTTTTTAGCGTAGTTTATTGAGTCAACAATAGTTTTATTTTTATGAAATGTACGCTGTTTTATATCCAGGCTTATACGAACCAAATCTTGGTAAACAATCCTTCCTGCACCCATATTGATATGGCCTACTTCAGAATTTCCCATTTGCCCTTTAGGTAAACCAACATCCTCACCCGAGGTTTTTAACTGGCTATAAGCCGCAATTTTATTAAGACTTTTTGTATAGGGTGTTTTTGCATTTGAAATAATATCAGATCTTGACCCGTCTCCGAGCCCCCAGCCATCAAGTATTATCAATATTAGTTTTTTTTGTGTCATGTGTTCTTACTTTTATAAAGAAATAATATTTTAATATTATGTTATTAAATTGAAAACTATTAAATTACACTAGAGTGATTAAATTATATAAATAAAATAACAATAAAAATAATTTATAAGTTCAATGTTTTTGCTTTTATTATTTCAGTTTTTTCAATAATTCTGAAGCATAAACAAAACTATTAAGCTCTTTATTTGAAGAATGGAGTATATCTTCTCTAGTTCCTTTCCACCATACTTCACCACTATACATAAAAACCACATTGTCACCAATTTCCATAACACTGTTCATGTCATGAGTGTTAATGATAGTAGTAATATTGTATTCTTTTGTTATTTCCCTGATCAAATTATCAATAATGATTGCAGTTTTGGGGTCTAAGCCACTGTTTGGTTCATCACAAAATAAATACTTAGGGTTATTTGCTATAGCACGTGCAATGGCAGCTCTTTTTTTCATGCCACCACTAAGTTCGGAAGGATAAAGATGGTTGATATTTCCCAGGTTTACACGTTTAAGGCAAAAATTTACTCTTTCAAGCTTTTCTTCTTTTGTATATTTAGTAAACATATTTAAAGGGAACATTACATTTTCCTCTATGTTGAGAGAATCAAACAAAGCACCACCCTGAAATAACATACCCAATTCTTTCCTGACAATTTGTTTATCAGCAATATTCATTTTTGTGAAATTTCGTTCATCATAAAATACGTTACCATTATCAGGTTCAAGCAAACCCACAATGCATTTTAAAAGCACGGTTTTACCTGATCCGCTTTGCCCTATGATCAAATTAGTTTTACCTTTTTCAAATGATGCGGTAACATTTTTAATTATCGCATTGTTATCAAAATATTTCCATATGTCGACTACCTTAATCATGCCAAGAGGATTTGAGTTAAAACAAGATTGAAAAATATGATAAAAATACTGCTGAAAACAACTGCTTTGGTACTTGAATGCCCAACATCTAAAGCACCGCCCTTGGTATAAAATCCAAAATAACCCGATATTGAAGTAATTAGGAAAGCAAAAACCACTGTTTTGATTAAGGCATAAGTTATATCATATTCAGAAAACTCAAGCATGATTCCTGACATATAATGACTTAGAGGCAAAACATCAGTGAAAGCTGACACCAGCCACCCTCCCCAGATGCCTAAAAACATACTAATAATTACTAATGCCGGGTTAATGATCAGGGCTGCTACAATTTTGGGAAATATCAAAAAACCGGCAGAATTAACACCCATAACTTCAAGTGCATCAATCTGCTCAGTAACGCGCATAGAACCAATTTCAGAAGCAATTCTTGACCCGACCTTACCTGCTAATATGAGGCTGATTATTGTTGGAGAAAATTCCAGTATAATTGATTGTCTTGTAGCAAATCCAACAGCATAAATAGGTAACAAAGGGTGATCTGTGTTAAAAGCTGTTTGTATAGTAACAACACCCCCCATAAAAATTGAAATTATTACAACAATACCCAGGCTTTTCAAACCAAGATTATCTATCTCAACAATAACCTGTTTTCTGAAAAATGAAGCTTTTTGAGGTATTATTATTACACGCCTCATTAGTTCAAAATATCGCCCTATGTGAAAAAATAAATTCAATACTTTATTTTGGTTAATTTTTTCCAGTGATTCATGTCAGTAATAAGCAAAATTAAGCAACACGAAGATAAACATAATTTATTTTTAAGGTAAAAAAATAAATTTATCTAATAATTATGACGAAATTTATAATTTTGAACAGTGAAAGTATAAAAATTATCGTTAATTAAATTTTTAATGGTGCTGTTTTTACCATATGCTTTATGGTATTAATAATAATTTTTTAAAAATATCTACTATAAGCCTTGATAATTGATAACAATCAAAAAATAAATAAAGAGATATTAAACAAATATTTTCCGGATGATGCAATTAATATGTTAGTTGATTACATAAAACGGTTAAATATCTGTTTAAAAATTACACGTAGTCGTAAATGCAAGCTTGGTGATTACAGACCACCTCCTGTAAAAGGGGGAATACATAAAATTACCATTAACGGCGATTTGAATTGTTATGCTGCTTTACTTGTTTTTTTGCATGAGTTAAGTCATTTATATGTTTGGGAAAAATATAAAAACAATGTTAAACCTCATGGAAAACAATGGAAGGAGATTTTTGGTGATCTCGTTGGAAAATTTATTGATATGAATGTTTTTCCATATGTTTTAAAAAAAGTACTGGAAAAAAACAAATTTAACTTTAAAGCCAGCTTTATTTCTGATTCAGAACTATTTCGCACATTGACATTCTTTGATAATGATAATGAAAAAACAAAAACTGTTTATCTTGAAGACATACCTCCAAAAACAAAGTTTATTTCACATAATGGAAAAATTTTTATAAAGCTAAATAAGCTTCGAAAACGTTTTCGCTGTATTAGTCTTGATAATCAAAGAGTATACCTTTTTAATCCGTTAGCACGAATTAAGCCTGTAGCAGAACAGCTTTATTTGGATTTTGAATAGATATAACAAAACAGAAATTAACAAAAAATATACAACCATGGACAAAAACAATTATACAGTAATTATGGCCGGTGGAATAGGAGAGAGGTTTTGGCCAATGAGCCGTACCACTCGCCCCAAGCAATTTATTGACATTCTTGGCACCGGCAAAACTCTTCTTCAGCAAACATACGAAAGGTTTTTGGAAGTCTGTTTACCTGAAAACATATATATAGTTACCAATAAAATTTATAAAGATCTGATTTTAAAACAATTGCCTAGCATCATTGAAAATCAAATTATTTGCGAACCTACACGTAAAAATACCGCACCGTGTATTGCATATGCTGCTTATAAAATTGGTGATATGAATCCCGATGCAAAAATAGTTGTGGCACCTTCAGATCATATCATTTTTAAAGAACATATTTTTAATGATATAATTAAATCTGCATTGAATATAGCTGAAAAAAAAGATTGGCTATTTACACTTGGAATAAAACCAAGTAGACCCGATACCGGCTATGGTTATATACAATACATGGATGAACCTGAGTTAAAAGAAGACCCCCGTTTGAAAAAAGTGAAAACTTTTACAGAAAAACCCAACCTTGAATTAGCAAAGTCATTCATTAAGAGTGGTGATTTTTTATGGAATTCCGGAATATTTATTTGGTCATATAAAGCTATAGTAGAAGCATTTGAACAACATCAGCATGAAATAAATTATATTTTTAAAGAAGCTATAGGCAAATATAATACCCCGGAAGAAGAGTCTTATATGGAAACAGCTTATGCTGCATGCAAATCAATTTCCATAGATTATGCTATTATGGAAAAGGCTGAAAATGTACATGTTTTTATATCTGATTTTGATTGGTCTGATTTAGGAACATGGGGTTCACTATACGATGTTAGAGAAAAAAATGTTGGCAGTAATGCGGTCATAGGCAAAAACGTTATGTTATATGAAACCGAAAATTGCATTATCAATATGCCTGAGCAAAAACTTGTTGTATTGCAAGGGTTGAATGATTATATTGTAGCAGAATATAACAATGCATTAATGGTGTGTAAAAAATCAGAAGAACAACAAATAAAAAAGTTTGTCAATGATATAAAAATTAATAAAGGAGAGGAGTATATTTAGTGATACCGTTTGTCAAATTTTAAATCTGTATTATCTGATTATGTGGAATAATCAGAAACTAATTATCTATGAGTCTATTAAGGTAATGCAACTAAGATAATAAAAAAGGATTGGAAGTTATGTTTCCAATCCTTTTTACAATTTTTGAGGTTTCGAGCGGATTCGAACCGCTGTAAGAGGTTTTGCAGACCTCCGCCTAGCCACTCGGCCACGAAACCTAAATTTATATGTTTCAGTTAACAAAATTATAAAATAATAAGATATCACAAAATAAAAATTATAAGTTTTTTGGCGGGATTCAGCTCCTAAACCTGCTTAATAAAAGGTTTCCATCAACAAGATTCGAAGAAAAAAAAAATTAAAGTCATTATTTCCATACCATACATATGATTGATGATAGGAAATCTAAATAGAAGGAAGTCATTTAAGTATGGCGAGTAAGGTATAAGAATAGCAATCCTGAAGAGAACGGCAAATAGAATATTTTCCTTGTGAATAGTTAAATAAAATTTTAGTTTTGCATCCTCTATTTAAAGTTAACTAAAATTTGTTTTAAAGTGGATATATTTGATAAAGCAACAGATAAATTAGGGCCATTAGGCCAATATGCGAGCCGCATTCACGGTTATTTTGCATTTCCCAAGCTTGAGGGTGAGATCTCAACAAGGATGAAATTTCGTGGTAGTGAGAAGCTTGTTTGGAGTTTAAATAACTATTTAGGTCTTGCCAACCACCCTGAAGTAAGAAAAGCTGATGCTGATGCTTCTGCCATATATGGTCTGGCTTATCCAATGGGAGCACGGATGATGTCAGGCCAAACAGACCAGCATGAACAGCTTGAGCAGGAATTGGCTGATTTTGTCGGAAAAGAAGCCGGTTATCTGCTTAATTACGGCTACCAGGGTATGGTGTCAATAATTGATTCACTTGTTGACCGCAAAGATGTAATCGTATATGACTCCGAATCACATGCCTGCATTGTTGACGGAGTAAGGTTGCATCTTGGTAAACGCTTTGTTTATCCTCATAACGATATTGAAAACCTGAAAAAGCAGCTTGAGAGGGCAACAAAGATCACGGCACAAACCGGAGGTGGCATAATGGTTATTACCGAAGGAGTTTTTGGTATGTCAGGAGATCTTGGGAAGCTTGATGAAATTGCGGCTTTGAAGAAGAAATTCAATTTCAGGTTAGTGGTAGATGATGCTCATGGATTTGGTGTTATGGGTAAAACCGGTGCAGGTGCAGCAGAACATTTTGGAGTATCTGATGAAGTAGATGTTTATTTCGGCACTTTTGCCAAAGCAATGGCTTCAATAGGCGCTTTTGTTGCTTCAACACCGGAGGTGATAAGATACCTTGCATACAACATGCGCAGCCAGATATTTGCCAAGTCATTACCAATGCCCTTGGTGATCGGTGCTTTGAAAAGACTTGAACTGCTTCGCAGTAAACCTGAATTAAGGGAAAAACTTTGGACAATAGCAAACGCATTGCAAAACGGGCTGAAAAAACGGGGATTTAACCTGGGGAACACTCAGTCTCCTGTTACACCGGTATATTTATCAGGACAAACCGAAGAAGCAACGGCAATTGCTTATGACCTAAGAGAAAACTACAATATTTTCTGTTCTATTGTTGGATACCCTGTAGTGCCAAAAGGAGTTATCATAATCCGGATTATCCCAACAGCTCTTCACACGCTAGAAGACGTTGAATATACTCTTGAAGCATTCACCAAAATCAAGGAAAATCTTGATGCCGGAAAATATATGGTGGATAAGATTGTGGATGTAAATAAGTAAATAGACGCTTAGGCGCTTAAAGAGCCACTATTGATAACATGTTAACTATATTTTAAGCTGCTATTTTTATTCCATTTTGACTTTGGATAGCCGGAGTTGGCTGGTAAATGTATTACTGGGAAACTCTGTGTAACTATATTTTTTTTTAAATTTGAGGTGCTATGTTAAAATGTTCCACGCAAAGCACGCAAAAGTTTAAACGCTAAATACGCAAAGAATTTCTGCTTTATGCAGGTTAGGGCGCAACTTTTTACAGTGTCCTCACGATCAATATTTCCTTCTGTTTGCAAAAGCTACCAGCGATAACATTACCGGTACTTCCACCAAAACCCCAACAACAGTTACAAGTGCCGCAGGTGATTGTAATCCAAACAATGCTATGGCAACAGCCACAGCCAGTTCAAAAAAGTTACTTGCGCCAATCATTGCTGCTGGTGCACATACGGCATGCTTCAGTTTTAACTTCTTACCGCCAAACCAGGCAAGGAAAAATATAAAATATGTTTGAATTACAAGAGGCACGGCAGCAAGCAGAATTATTAACGGGTTATTCAAAATATTCTGCCCCTGGAAAGCAAAAAGCAAAACCAATGTTACCAGCAGAGCAATAATACTTACAGGCTTTAGTTTTGGTAAAAACACTTTTTTGAACCACTCTATTCCCTTTGATTTCAATAATATACGCTGAGTAATTACCCCGGCTACTAATGGCACAACGACAAATATAAGCA
>PUKZ01000172.1 GCA_003550725.1 Bacteroidales bacterium
GATTAGCGAGCACTTGCGCACGATCTTGCCACGTCCGTCGACCCAGCGAGACGCCAGCCTCGTCGAGGACGAACGCTTGGCCGGCTTCGAACTGGTCGTTCTTGAGTCGACGTAGGAGTTCCTCAACATCGAAAATGACGCGATCTGCCTCAAAGTCATCATCCAACTCCTGGGCTATTCGTATCGCTGTCATCGATTTACCCGAGCCCTCCTCGCCGACCAAACACAGCATGAAGTGCTCGTTTTTCTTATGCAGGCGTTTCCACGCCCGATTGATGATAATTTCTTCGTATGGTTTGTTTGCCATAATCAATACGGTTGGTCCGATTCAACGCCGATCTCGTCTGGTCCCGTGAGATACAGGTTGAATTTCTGCCGCGCTCTGTCGATTTCCATGACTATCATATCGATCTCGGAAAACGACGGTGTGAACTCGCCCATCTCTGGGACTGTTTGTTCTCCTGATGCGGTGTCTGCATACGTCACATCAAACGCTGCCCGGATCGGGAACTCGGTTTCAAGCAGTCCTTTAATCCCGACAACTGTCGTCGAAGCTGGAGTCGGGCGTATGTCGACAACGTCTTTTTCGTGCTGTGGTGTGTGGTATATCTCCACATCGAGCAGTTGCTCTTCTTTCCAGAGGTGTGGAGTTTTATCTCTGATAAGTGGAGCCAGTTCCATCGCGTAGCTTTTGACAACCTCAAGATAGACCCTCGCCCCACGCTGTCGGACATCCGAAGCCTGTTGTCTCGGTGCTGAATTTATCTGTTCCTGTGCATTGTTACGCACTGACCGCACGCGAGATCGTGCATTGTTGATCTCGCGTATCTGCATCTTCTGGTTGAGGTTGTCCGTGTCTTCTATCTGCTCAGAGTCTGGCAGTGTGACACTCACGAACCCACCACCTCGGCTAAGTCGTCAATGTCTCTCGAACGCAACCCAGCCCAGACCATCCCGGTGACGAGCGCGATGACTGAGAACATCCCACCGACGACGAGCAGGTCGACGGCGTTGATGCCGAAGCCGATAACACTACTCAAGAATCCAGCGACAGCCGATAGCTTCGCGGCTGTCAGAAGCGTCTGACTGACGAACGAACCGCTCTGCCGCCAGTCATTGAGCCCCGTTTCGATCAGTTGCCGGACGGCTTCTGATGTGTTGACGTTGTTCGCCTCGCGGTACTCTTTGATACCTTGTTCGACGTTCGCCGGTACTTTCGACGAAATACCTTTCTTTGATGACATTGCTCTACAGTACACATAACATCCTGATAGGTTATAAAAACCGAGTCCCGGTGTAAACTGCTGTATACCATCTAATACCGCGGTCTACAACGCGAACGGTAAACTCGCTTTATAGACGCTTAGGCTATGGTTTACGTCGTAGCGATGAACTTCACGAAAGCTGTCAAAGCAGAACTGCTGATGTTCTGGACTATGATCCAGGGCGTAATCGGAAACGAACTCGAATCAACCGAACTCCGAGAGGGGTCAGGTATCGTAACACGAGCGCGCAACGCTGGAACGGTTATCAGCGTCGTCGTGATCGGCGTGGTCGCACTCGTCGGCCTGCTGATCTTCGGAGAGGTCTACAACGCGATGCCGGAAATGCCAGAGGAAGTCGAGGGCACAGCCGAAGACGTTGTCGGCGGCTTTGCTGACGCTATCGGTCTGGTCCCGATCATCCTGCTGGTCCTGCTCGCATCGGTCGTGATCGGTGTGGTCCAGCGAATGCGGGGGATGTAAGATGTCGGCCGCAACCGCTGCGGTTCAACGGACACAGCAGCTCGGACAGAACGCCAAACAGTCGGCTTCGGAAATGGCCGCAGAGTACGCTGCTGCTTACAAGGCGTACACGGAGCCGAAACTCGCAGAAATCGAAACGAGTCCCGAAGATGGCATTGTAACCCGTGCCCGACAGGCCGGAACCGTGATCAGCGTCGTCGTCATTGGCGTCGTCGCGCTGGTCGGGCTGCTCATCTTCGGCGAGGTGTACAACGCGATGCCAACCGACAGCGATGCGTTTGACGAAGAGAGTGGCCCACTGGCAGGAACTCCAGAGGATATTCTCGAAGGAGCGACGGATGCAATCGGTCTGGTCCCGATTATCCTCCTCGTCCTGCTCGCATCGGTAGTCATCGGCGTCGTCCAGCGCATGCGCGGACGCTGAGACGGCTTCTGACCAATGTCGCGTATTTTTGCACTTGTAACAGTCGTCGGCGGATTGTTGTTGGCTACGGCAGCCTGGGGAGCAGCGTATGAGACAACGGAGGCGTCGGACCCGCTGCTCGATGACGTGCTGGCGATCTTTGGAACCGGCGTCGACATCGCACTGCTCGTACCGCTCGCCCTTGCGGTCGGGTTAGTGCTCGCGGCAATAGGGGCACTGAACCAATGATTATCGAAATATTCCAGATCCTGCTTGTAACCGCCATTCTCGGTACCGCGTTGGTGCTCTTTGCGGGCGTGAAGGGTAGGGTTGGAGGCGTCACAATCGGGTCGCGCGCGGGTCTTGTGATGGGGATGGCCTGTCTGATGCTCTGGGGATTGATTGCGATCAATGCCTTCGAGATCACGGTCATCTCCAACGGCGAGACGCTGACCCGGAGCTATCCACAAGTGGCGTGGATCGCGGTTGCCGGCGGTGCTGTGTCGCTGATCACGATGCTGCAGGCAGCAATCGAGGAAATCAACGCAACAGGAGGTCTCTGATGAAGACAATTCGAGTTAAACCAAACGGAAACAACTGGGTCGTGACGTTCGGCGCAAAGACATCAAACCACCGTCTCAAGCGGCGCGCAATCGATAAAGCGCGAACGTGGGCAGATCCGGCTGACAGCATTATCATCCACCGGTCAGATGGGACGGTCCAGAACTCCATCAGGGGGCGATGATGTCACGAGACTCAGGCAACAACCGCTCGGACGGACGTGGACGGACAGAGTCGCGCGGCTCGGTCAGATCGCAGATCGCTGACGATCTCGGTATCGATGAAGACCAGATCACAGTCCAGGAGCGAACCGACCGCGTCGAGACAAGTCTTCGAGACGGCGGCCGAGAGCAGCTGCGGGAACAGACGGCCGAGGATAGTGACTTCATCGAGACCGACGACCTGACAGTCGACGATGAGGGCTTTGGAGCCTCGACGGCGATAGCCGACGAGAGCCGAGACGACGTTGCGCAGAGAGTGGCAAGAGACACGGCAGCAGACAGTCCGTTTGTGTTCGAAGACGATGTCGACGTGGAGGTGACCAGTCGCGGCATCGAAGAAGTTGAGATAGACGAAGATGCGGTCGAGCAACGCTTTGATGCGTTGGAGACAATCCAAGACACGGGGGCGTCTGTCGGAACTGGTGAGCAGCCAGATGTGTTGAGGCGGTTGGACGCGCTGGGTGACTCGGCTGATGAAATCTTGGATCGTCAAGAAACGTTTACCACCAATGCACCAGGGCTCGAAGATTCTGCCGCCTTCAACATCTCGGTATTCCCCGACGAAAACCGCATATCTCCAGTGGGTTCGGTGGCATTCGAGGATCGCGGCGAAGTCCGCGACTTCTTGGATGCAGTCGCCGATCTGCCGACAGAAGCGATAACTGAGATTGATGGGCCCCTGTTTGACAGCGAGGCAATCCGCGAAGAGCGTGCTGACCGACGCGTACGTCGGCAAACACGCGAAGCGGCCAGAGAAACACTTGATGATGCCGGCCTCGGAGATCTTGGCGTCGACGCCCGATCAGACGGTCGTGTGATCGTCTCCGACGACGACGGAATGAACCGAACCGCCAGAGATATTGAAGGCGCGGTATCAGCAGGTGCGGAGTTGGATGATGATGTCGAAGTCAGGGATATCGACGGCGAGAGAAGGGTTGTCGACTCTGACACGCCAACCAGAGAAGATGTGCGGCGTGATGCTGCTGCGGATCTTGGAGTCGGACAAGACGCAGTCGACATCCGAGATGGCCGACTTGCTGTTGATCGAGACGCATTGCAGTCGAGCATTCGAGAGGACGCAGTAAGCCAGGCCCAGAGCGACGAAACAACAGCTGAAGTCACTGGTGAAGATATCGAAGTCCGTCTGGAAGGCGACGGATTGGATATTCGAGACGATGAAGTTGTCTTCGAAGGCGAAGACGCCGAACTGTCGCCAGAAATCGGTTTTGCTGATAGCTTCCTCGAAGAGCAACGTGCGGAACAAGAATCTGAAATTCGTGATGAACTCGTCGAGGACATCGATAGCCAATTACCAGACGTTGACATCGATGCC
>PUKZ01000039.1 GCA_003550725.1 Bacteroidales bacterium
ATCAGCTACCTGGTCTGCGGCAAGCTCACCCATCTTCCGGCCTCACCCTATCGCACAACATCTAGTGCTGCCGCCGCCTGACCTGATGAAGCCGTCACCCACACAGATTTGGATAGCGCCGGAATAGCGCTCACGTTCACGTACCGTTCAACGTTCTCTTTGGTAAAGGTATGCGACATGACCCCACAACCCACCGTCCTTAGAGGACACTCCCCCAATGACCTCATCCAACAGATTGCCGCGCTTGAGGAGGAAATGGGGCTCTCCGCAGATCGGCCGCCCCCCAACCGATGCAAACCGATGTTGGTCGGCGCCACCTCGATTTACTTCACGACGCCTCTGGAATCATTAACCACGTTCCTGCCCCAGAGGATCGTTTCGGCGTTAACCCTCAGAACCACGGATCAGTTCCAAGATCAATTGGCTTGCAGCGCTCGATGGATTCATGTCAAGAGTAACATCACCGCTTATTTCCCGGAACACGATTTGATCGCAAAGACACGCGGCCCCGGCTCGCCTGCCGACATCGATGCAATTAAGCGTGAATATAATGTGTTGCAGGAGCTCCACGCGTACGATCCGGCCGTCGCTCCCACGCCCGTCGCCTTTAAGAAAACGCCCTACCCCACGGTCTGGATGCGCGCGATTAACGGCCGACGGTTTCGGTCGAACGAAAAAGATGAGGCCGCAACGACTCTTACCGAGAAACTCTTGGGCTTTTACGAGGACGCCGGTATTTCGTGGCAATCACTCAATACGCTCCCGGAGTGGACCCCACCCTCCCGGCATGATCTGGAAACCTACGGCTGGAACGACGAAGAAGCGACGACCATTCTCTCAGCGCTTCACGAGATTGGATCATGGCGCGTTCCGGTCAGCACTATTCACGGTGACGCCATTGTTTCTAATACACTTCGCGAGCCGAGTGGTAACATGCGCATCATTGACTGGGAACACGCCCGCACCGGCCCGATCTTCTTTGACATCGCTTCGCTTGCATCGCGGTTTCAAGGCGCATACCACGTCTACGCGAAATGGAAACGCGATGTGGGTGACAACGCCCGGTCACCGGAAATGGACCAGCTGGCGCGCCGCGTCCTTAAGGGGCTCGACCTGCGCGATCATCAGCACCGCATCTACCATGTGCGTTACCGGGCTTCGCCCGATCACCATGTTCGTATCCACCGGGACAAAACACTTAAGGCGGCACACCGACTATTGGAGAATGCTCCGAAATGAGCGACGGCCAACCGCCGAACTGGTCTTTCCCATCTTTCACTCTCGAAAGGGATACCACCAATGAAAAGCCCTTTTTTTGAGAGCTTTACTTACCGGCTCAAAAAACGCCGCGCCAAGCGCACAAAAAGAAATCTCGGCTTCTTGCTGGCACCAACCCCTACGTTTCCCCTGGATGTAGATTTCTCAGCCGCCGATCTCTCGGCAGACCGATTCAGGATTATTTCCTATGCGACCCGCGATGGATTTTACGACTGGCAACTCGACCGGTTGAAGCAGTCTTGCATCGATCAGGGTCTCTCCTGCGCAACCGAGACCATCCCGAACTGCAGCGCTCTGAATGCCCAGCTGTTCAAGCCCACGTTTATCAAGTTCAAGCTTTTGACACTACAAGCGACGGTTGTTTGGGTCGATGCGGACGCGATCGTCACCGCCCCGTTCTCGCTTCCTGCCGAGGCGTGGGACCTGGCCACGGTTTCGAACCAGAAAAACCCCGACAAGAACCCGATTTTGTCTCTCTGTATCGCATTCCGCCCGACGATCGGCGCCCTTCGTTTCCTCGAGGCCTGGGAGCATCTGTGCTCCGCTCAGTGGCTTGGACACGTCGGCGATCATGAACGCCTCACCAGTGTTCGACGACTGCACATCTCCCCGGCCAAGGCCTTTACGGAGATCGACATCAGCGACCGCATCTCCGGATGCATTCGCCGTGATATCGGCAAAAACAAAGAGGGCCTACTTTAAACCGATGCATCTGCGTACCACTGGACGACTGCGCCTGTACAACCTGTTCGCCGCTTGCATGTGCGGCCCAAGCACACGCCATTGGGTCAATGGGGTCGGAACGATCGGGGTTATCCTCGCTTCATCCACATTCCTCCTCGAGCGCGACATCATGCGCCTGGGGGAGATGCTGATGCTGGTTGCTTTCCTGGCCGCACTCCCGACAGCCTGGCGCTTCCTTCGCACGAATCCGGCTTTCTGGCTTTTCGCAGCCTGGGTCGGCGCAATGATCTTGTCCAACAGCCTGGCCATTGCCCATACGGATATCCCGACCGACCACAATATCTGGAATGCGGCCCGACACTGGTCCCGGCTTGGCTGGATCCCGCTGATGGCTTGGCTTATCGCCGGCCGCTTGGGTGTCGTCCGTGCGGTGCTTTTGGGGTATACAGCGGCCTGGTTCGTGTTTACGCTGCCGGAGGTTTCACCCGATCTTCTTCGGGCGGGCCTGCAAGGGTCGCGACTCGATTTCGGTACCGGCAATCCGCACCGGGCTGCGCTTCCGTTCATGATCACCACCGTGATCCTTGCTTTTCTCGCCCGCGATTGCGTCGGCTCTCTTCAGCAGGGCGTCACTCTCTTTACGGCACGACTGGGGCTTTGGGCACTGGCGCTTGGCTTCAGCACTTTCGGCCTCTTCTCGGCGCAGGGCGTTGGGCCTCTCGGCGGCGCCGTTGCCGCGTGTCTGATCGGTCTGGTGGTGCTCTGGCAACACTTGACCCACGGCCAGGGCTGGTCGAGGAAACTTCGGGCATTCTCCATTGGAGCCGGTAGCCTCACGATCCTGATCGTATCTCTGGTGATTGTCTTCAAACCCGCGATGGAAAGTCGCGTTTCGTCCTGGTCCGGAGGGCTGACTGAGCTCTCCGAAGGAGCCATACAAACCCCCACCGGCAGCGTCGGGGCACGGTACTATCTCTGGACCTTTGCCGCTGAACACTGGGCCGACCGACCGGTACTCGGCTACGGGACGGAAACGGCGCGGTCCATGATCTCAGCGAGTGATCTTCCGACCCGTAGTTTCAGCCACCTGCACAATTCCTGGCTGGAGCTTCTGTTCTCTACCGGCATCGCTGGGACCACGATCATGGTTGCCTTGTTTGCGCACATCTCCTACAAGATCTTCCAATCGACCCGGACAAGAAGGGTGCCTAAGCGATATGGCACGCTTTACTTCGCGCTGTTGGCCGCTTTCATACTCGCCAACATCGGTGAGTCTTACATCGTCTTCAACCACTTCTGGCCCCACATGGCGCTCATCACAGCCGGCTTCTACTCCATCGCCCTGTTTGGCGAACCAAGACGTGATCAAAATGCACATCACTCATCTCATTCGGCGCACGATGCCGCCGCGGAATCTTGCTGACGCAGGTGGGATGCCGCAACTGGTTGAATGGCTCATCGCGGCACAAAAACGCGCCGGACATCACACTCACGTCATCGCGCCCACTGCGGCGAACAAGGCTGCCAACGGTTATACCGTCTCGTCCCCGACCAGTTGGGAGCGCAAGGCCGTGGAGAACGCACTGCCGCCGGAGACGGACGTGCTTCACATTCATGGAGAAGACCACCAGCTGTTCACCAGGGAGTCGCCACCGTCGGTGCCGGCCGTCACGACCGTGCACGGGAACTTGCGAAACGGTGGGGGGGAGCTTTTCAACCCGGTGTTTGTCTCTGCCAACCATTGTCATCGCCACCAAGGACACACCTTTGTCCATAACGGACTACCCGTGGATGAGTTCCCGGTGGCGAAGGCCCATCGAAGAGACTTGCTGTTCCTTGGAAAACTGCGACGCTCCAACAAGGGTGCGAAGACGGCGGTACGCGTTGCGCGGCGCGCTGGCAAGAGACTGATTCTCGCCGGCCAGCCCACATGGAAGGTCCCGGCGAGCCGTCTCCCGTGGTGGCCGGGTGTCCGCGCTGTCGGGGCTGTCTCCGGTTGGGCCAAGCTGGATCTGTTGCAATCCACCCGCGCACTGTTGGTGCCGGCACGGTGGGATGAGCCGTTTGGCCTGGTGCTCATCGAAGCAATGGCGTGCGGCACCCCAGTGATCGGTACAGACCGAGGCGCTCTGCCGGAGATTATTGAACATGGCCGAACTGGATTCATCTGTCGGACGGAAGAGGAGATGGTCGAAGCAATTGACGCCCTGGATCAGCTATCCCCGCAGGCATGCCGAGA
>PUKZ01000158.1 GCA_003550725.1 Bacteroidales bacterium
GATCTCAGCAATGGTGACATTATTAAAGTCAAAGCAGAATGTAGCAGAATAGGTTCCGATACGAAAGAATTAACAATAGAGTAAATTTGCCGATTAAAATATCTTTCTGAATAATTTATAATTTAAGAATTAATAAGTCAAAAAGTTAAACCGGGGCTAAGTATTCATAAACTTATTTTTTAACTTTTTGATTTATTTTTTAAAATACTTTTTTAAGATACTGGCTTTTGAAGGTCCGGCCACTTCTTCCAGCGACTTTAAATCGGCTTCTTTAAGTCTTTTTACTGATTTAAAATGTTTAAGAAGCTTTTCAGCAGTTTTTGTGCCTATGCCTTTTATCCCGGAGAGTTCTGAAGTTAAGCTGGTTTTTTCTCTTCTTTTTCGATGATGTGTAATTCCAAAACGATGTGCCTCGTTACGAATGTGTTGAATAACTTTTAAAGTTTCCGATTTTTTATCAAGATAAAGAGGAATACTATCACCTGCATAATATATCTCTTCCAGCCTTTTGGCTATGCCAATCAAAGAGATTTTCCCGAACAAATTCAGCTTTTCCAGGGCTTTAGCGGCCGAAGAAAGCTGACCTTTTCCTCCGTCAATAACAATAAGTTGCGGCAAGGGCTGTTCTTCACTCAACAGCCTTTTGTACCTGCGGTAAACCACTTCTTCCATAGAAGCATAATCATCAGGTTGATCAACAGTTTTAATATTATAATGACGGTATTCATTTTTGCTTGGTTTAGCATTTTTAAAAACCACCATTGCAGCTACAGGATCTTTTCCTAAAGTGTTACTATTATCAAAGCATTCAATATGAACAGGTAATTCGGGCAAATTTAAATCTGACTGCATTTTTTTTAAAAGCCTCTGAATATGGCGTTGTGGATCTATAAGCTCTTTTTGTTTCTTTCTTTCCAACCTGTAATATTTTGCATTGCGCTCAGAAAGCTCAAGTAATTTCTTCTTATCTCCCCTTTTTGGTGTTATAAACTTAACTCCCGGTATTTCAAATTCAGGTGTGAAAGGAACTATAATCTCTTTAGAATCACTTTGAAAACGCGGACGCAACTCCCCAATACCAAGTTCTAACAACTCATTATCCGACTCATCAAGTTTTTTATTTAGTTCTAAAGTTTGTGATTGTATTATAGCTCCATTAACAACCTTGAGGAAATTAATGTAGCCATACTCCTCATCAGTCAATACAGTATACACATCAACATTATCAATAGACGGATTAACAACAGTAGATTTACTCTGGTAATTTTCAAGCAGTTCAATTTTTTCCTTCACAGCTTGAGCATTTTCATAATCAAAAATCTTAGAATAATGTAACATTAAGTTTTTTAATTGCCTTGTAACCGACCTGAGATTTCCTTTTATTATCTCTTCAATTTGTCTTAAGCTATTATTATAATCTTCCAAAGATTGATAACCCTCACAAGGACCTTTACAATTACCAATATGGTATTCGAGACAAACTTTAAATTTTCCAGCTTCTATATTTTTATGTGTTAATTGTAACCTGCATGTCCGGTATTGAAAAATTTGCCGTACAAGTTCTAATAATGAATTCATCATCTTAACCGATGCATAAGGCCCAAAATACTTTGAACCATCTCTTATTACATTACGTGTTGGAAAAATACGAGGAAATGGCTCATTTTTAATACATATCCATGGGAAGGTCTTATCATCTTTAAGCATTACATTGTATCGGGGCTGGTACTTTTTTATCAAATTGTTTTCCAACAAAAGTGCATCAAGCTCTGATTCAACAACAATAGTATTTATGTCGGCAATACGTTTAACCATTACTGACTGTTTACCGCTTCTTTTATCGTTAGGTGTAAAATAAGATGCAACGCGCTTGCGTATGCTTTTTGCTTTGCCAACATAAATCACTTTACCCGATTCATCATAAAACTGATAAACACCTGTTTTATCCGGCAGACTTTTTACCACAGAAGTGAAATCATGAATGTGCCCTGGTTGTTGGCTTAACATAAAAACTTATTCCTTCAATTTATTGAATACTTATTTGCAATATATAAAAACAATTTGAGTTTACAAAGCGGTGATTAATCAATAGTTTATATATTCAAGTAAAACTTATAGTTCATAACGCAACCCCATGTAAAACATCCTGCCTGAAACCGGCCCCCATATAATTGAGCCGTCAAAATTATCACTAAAAGGGTCATGTGAAGCTATTATGGGGTTTGATTGTTTATAATTGGTCAGGTTTTCGCCTCCCACATATATATCAAATCGATTAAAACGATAGGTTACCTGGCTGTGTAGTATAGTATAAACCGGTGATATGTCAGGCAAATTAATAGCCTCTGTATTTCCATCCATACTGGGTAATCTGGCCGGACCATTTAATTGGGTTGTGAGGTCAAATTGCCATCTGTTATCAGCTGTAGCATAAGACCCGGTAAGAAGCCCCCTGTATAGTTTAGCAAAAGGCTTCCTAACAAGTTCACCTCCTATGGTTTGCTTCACATCAGTATGGCGATAAGCCGCCGTAATTTCGAATCTTGATACAGGCTCAAAAGAAAATTCAGCTTGATAACTGTTAGAATATGATTTACCGTCTAGATTGTAAAACAAAGCCTCCTTTGAATCATTATCTATATCAACAATCATTTGGTTCACAAAATCAGTCCTGAAAAATTCCAGGCTTAAATATGCATCGTTACCAAACAACTGAAAATCCTGAACAAACGTAGCACCGTAGTTCCATGCTTCTTCGGGCTCAATTTCTTCGATTATTCTAAAATTTCTGGAACTAACAAGCAAACCGGTGTTTTCGGCTATCATATTTGGAACTCTGTAGCCTTTGCCGGCAGAAGCACGAACAGTGGAACTTTCTGTCAGGTCATATCTTAGATGTACCCTGGGGGTGGTAAAAATATCATAAATATTATGATAATCAACTCTTATCCCGGCTATAGCAGTAAGTTCATCAAGGTAGTTGTATGTGTACTCGGCAAAAATTCCCGGCACAGATTCATCTCTCAAAAAAGTCGAATCATTAAGCGTTTCATCATAATTATCCATTATATAACTGGTTCCTGCAGTTATTTTATGATCAGTGGTTCCAATAATATTTTCATAGATGATGTTTGCATAAAAAGTGTTTTGCTTACCATCATAATCATTAAGCCCGTAAAATGAGTTGTGCTCATGATGTGTGTACGAAAAAATAGTCCCTATACTTCCATGAGGCTGGTCTTGAAGGAAAAAACCGGTTTTGGCAAAAATGTTATAATGTGTAGTATTGTTTTGAAACCCATAGTAGTCACCCGGTGCATTTTCTCCACCATTAAGATAACCTATTTGCCCTCCCCTCCTTTCTTCTTTCATTACTCTAACTCCAAACTGTGATTCCATCACATCATGAATATCATAACGGTATCTGTTCATGAAATTAAATTTCTGAACAAGCGGATGATCTGCAAATGTATTTTTATTATGATCAACCGGATTATTGAGAAATTCACCATGAAGCATAACCATAGTTCGAAAGTCGTCTGTAATATCAAGTGATGCGTTCAGGCTACTTTCAAGTCTTCCATAATCATTTGCATAGAAGTTGTAAAAAAAATCTTCACTGGTCTCGGGTTTTTTAAGCTCCACGTTGATTTGCCCCGTAATTGACTCATAGCCATTGACTACAGATGCTGATCCTTTTGAAACATGTATTGATTCCATCCAGGGGCCTGGCACATAGCTTAAACCAAATGATTCTCCAAGCCCGCGAATCATTGGGAAATTTTCGTTAAGCAGCTGGCTGTATGTACCGGCAAGACCCAATAACTCGATTTGCTGAGCCCCTGAAACCGCATCACTATATGAAACATCAACCGATGCACTGGTCTCAAAGCTCTCTGCTAAATTACAGCATGCAGCCCTTTGAAACTCACCGGAAGTTATAACTTCTGTGTGCATTGGTTCATAAGCCGAAATATGAGAACCGGCTTTTCTGGCTGACACAATTACCTCATCCAAATGGTGAGAACTTTCAAGAACTACTTCAATTCGGGCATCTTTCTCCTCTATCAAAACAGTGTCACTTTTATAACCTACAAAACTTATAACCAGTTTATGAGGTAACGGGTCATGGGGATGTATATTAAAGCTGCCTTCACTATCAGTAATAGTACCTATTGTTGTACCAAGCCAATATATACTCGCCCCTACCAACGGCTCAAGATTATCCTCTTCACTATCAAGACCCCGCTCATAAACAACTCCTCTTACATGCTTATGGTCATGCTGACCAAAAATATAAAAATCGGATGCAAAAAATAATATTATAAATATTGAAATAAAATTTAATGTTATTTTATACATAGTATCTTCTTTTATTATTTAATAATATATATGACTTAAATTTCCAGCCCGTGCAAAAACCACAGGTGAAAACAAAAAAATAAAAGAAGAAAACTTAGCAATACTTCAATCGGTTGGTAAAAATGATAAAAGCCTTTGCAACAATTTTAATGGGAGGATCCTTGTAATCTTTTAAAATCTGACCGTCAAAAATTTGAGTATATAATTTATCATTTATAAATGATTTATCGGATAGACATACAGGCTGAATCAGCTTATAGGTAATATTTATGTGATTAATTTCATAATCATTTTTTAAATATTTAACTTCGGTTTTACAACAATTACTGTTGTTACCAAAAATACCACAACTATGATAACTATCGCTACTATTGTTTTTATGAAAATTATATTTTTCTTTATCATCGCAACACAAATGGTCATCGTGTTGATGGTCAATATGGCCTGAATAAGCAGCTAAATAATATTCAGTAGCTTCGCATGGCATGCAATGATGCAGCATCAAGCTGATACCTGTAAATGACAACAAGAACAAGCCTGATAAAAAAACCGAAAATATTTTTTTTGCCAATTTCATTACTGAGCTTACAAAATCTAAATATTATAACGTATTAGACATTTAGTTTATTTACAAAATTAAAAAAAATGCTTTTTGTTGATCTATTTTTTTGGTTCCAATGATTTAAATGAATATACTAATTCAGAAAGTAATTATTTATAGTCAACCCTGTTTAATAGTTATAAAAAAGTTTTATTTATAAACTTTTAAACAAACTTTTGATACCCTGGGAAAAAATGATTAACCGGTCCATGTCCTTTCCCTGTTTTATAATTTACCCCGGCTTCAATAGCCTTATTAATATATTTTTTTGCAAGCCCAACGGCATCTTTTACCGGATATCCCTTTGCTAAACAAGCTGCTATTGCTGATGAATAAGTACAACCTGTGCCATGTTTATTATTTGTATTAATACGCTTACCGGCAAAAACATCAATCAATGTTACACCATTAGCAGATGAAAAAAGGTAATCATTAGAGTCGGGTCCATTCATGTGTCCTCCTTTTATCAACACATAGCTGCTTCCTGTTTCCAGCAAGCTTTTTGCAGCATTTTCCATATCCTTCTCAGATTTTATCATTATTCCTGTCAACTCGTAAACTTCAGCGATATTAGGAGTAATAACAGTTGTTTTCGAAAAAAGTGAATTCACCATCACAGAAATGGCGTCTTCCTGAAGTAATTTATCTCCGCTTTTAGCAACCATTACAGGATCCAAAACAATATTCTTCAAACAATAAGAATCAAGGCATTTGGCAACGACCTGTACAATATCTTTAGAAAAAAGCATACCGATCTTTACAGCATCTGCACCAATATCATCCAATACAGCGTAAACCTGCTTTTCGACAATAGCAGCTTCTGTTTTTTGAATTCCGGAAACAGTTTGAGTGTTTTGAGCAGTTATAGCAGTAATAACAGACATCCCATAACAACCAAGTGCAGAAAATGTTTTAAGGTCAGCCTGGATACCCGCTCCTCCCCCACTATCAGAACCTGCAATAGTAAGTGTAGTTGTATATTTTAATTCCTGCATTTTCTTTTAATATTTTAGTAATAAAATTTCCCGGCAAGATACCCCTTAACATAATCCGATATTCCTTGTTCTAAAGTATAAAACGGCAAGTTATAACCAATTGAACGAAGCTTATTAATATCAGCTTCGGTAAAATACTGGTATTTATCACGAATATCTTCAGGCATATTAATAAACTCAATATCAGGTTTTTTTTCCATCGAATGGAAAACCGCTTTTGCGAGATCAATAAATGTTCGTGCTTTGCCGGTTCCCAGGTTATAAATTCCACTATATTTTTTCTGTAACATAAGGTAAAAACATATATTAATCACATCTTTTATGTAAATAAAATCACGAAGCTGCTTACCATCTCCATAATCGGGATGATGAGACTTAAAGAGTTTAATTTTACCGATTTCTTTAATTTGCTTATAAGAGTGATAAACAACCGAAGCCATCCTGCCTTTATGGTATTCATTGGGCCCATAAACATTAAAAAATTTAAGCCCGGCCCAAAAGTATGGTTTGTTTTTCTGTTTTAAAGCCCATTTGTCAAACTCGTTTTTTGATTCGCCATAAGGATTTAATGGCCTTAACTTTTCAACCAGCTCATGATCATCTTTGTAACCATGTTCTCCCCGTCCATAAGTAGCTGCAGATGAGGCATACACCAATGGCAAATCATATTCAACACATGCATTCCAAATATTTTTACTATAATTCAGGTTTAGTTTGTCAAAAACAGATTTGTTAAATTCGGAAGTATCAGTACGTGCTCCAATATGAAAAACAAAGTTTACCTTTTTATGATGCTCATTAAGCCATTCAAAGAAAAAATCACGGTCTATTTTTTGATTAAAAACCTTATTTGCAAGGTTCTTACTTTTAACATAGCTTGTAAAATCATCTACAATTACTATATCTTTATACCCCCTGTTATTAAGTTTATTAACCAAACAACTGCCTATAAAACCTGCAGCACCGGTTACAACAATCATGGGAAATTAATTTTATTTGTTCAACATAACAAACTGAGTATTCACAATAGTATAAAATTACAATTTATTCCTGTCAAATAATAATAAATAAAATATTGAAAAAATTTACATAAATTTAAACATAAAATTATCAAACATTTATTCTGAAAGCGTTTTAAAAACAATCATTATTATTCGGGTTTTTTATTAGGTAATTCCAAACCATACCCTGATGTTTTATCCTCCCTTTTTAACAAAAATGCAAATATCAGTCCGAAAAAACCTAAAGCTGCAAAAACCAACATTGGATTGGTATAATCAAGTGGTTTAATAATCTCAGCTTCATGCTCCCTGTAATTAAGGCCAAAATACTTGCTATCAGCATATTTCAATCTGCCATAACCAAGTAATATATCGAATTCACCCTCATGATCAACATAAAACCTTATTTGTTCTTCCCAAACCTTTTTATCTTTTTCAGGATCATAAATAACAAGGCTGCCCCGGTGTCTTCCATCAAAATAATTTTCATGTTTTCTATCCATATAAGATATGAAATTAAGATTTTCGTCGTAGCTCAAATCATCATTGTAAACTTCTATTGTTTCATTCTCGTCAAAAACTTTTACTTTAGCCTGATATTGGATAGTATCTATTATTTGAGAGAAATCAACTATCTCTATTATATCACCTTCACCGATTTTAATATCATAATTCCCTTTATTGTCGGTTTGCACGTGGTGTATTTCTCTCCAAATTACCTCGCCACCGATTCTATCCCTAAAAACTACCGCTGTCAGGTTAATATTCTGATCTGTAATAGGATCACCTCTTTGATCCAGGTAACTACCGGTAAATTTCATATCCTGTTCCTGGACAATTTTATACTGCGATGCTTCTATTGATGTTCGATAGTATGGATTTGAGTGATCAACCACAGCGCCTATGATAATAGGAAATGCCCATAAGCCAACATTTTGTATAGTAAACATAAATCCATATGCTGTCCCCAATTTGCTTTCTCTTACAATTTTTGCAACTGCGGGCCACATAGCCGCCGGCACAAGCGAAAAAGCAATGCCAAGTAAAAGTATCGGAATCCTGGGTTCAACATAAGTTAGGGCAAACATAAGATGTGCAACTATTAAAATTGCTGATCCCAAATACATAAGTGTTGCACTCTTACCTTTGTTATCACAAATCCAACCAAACAACGGTGTAAGAAGTATAGTGCCATACATAAGATAGGATGTCACATCACCTGCCAAATGCCTTGCCATATCAAACTTATTCATAAGTAAGTCAGGAGCAAACTTAATAAATGGAAACACAGCCGAATAAAAAGTAACACAAAGTAATGTAATAAATATTACTGATTTATTGGTAATCAAATCTTTAAGATCTTTCCAGTGAAATTCGTCTTCAGGATCTTTAATATCAATTTTCACCTGTTTATCAAGTTTCCGGTCAATAAACATATAAACAATAAAAGCCAATAGCCCTATCCATAATAAAAGAACTCCAAACCATATAGCAGCTGTCCACTCAGGATGCACAAGCCTGGGCGAAATCATAAGAGCCAATGCCGCACCAAGCCGCCCTATACCAAGATTCAAACCTAATGCTAAAGCAAGCTCCTTACCTTTAAACCATTTAACAACAATTTTGGAGAGAACAATAATGCTTGTCTCAGCACCGAGGCCAAAAATGAAAAAGCCCAAATACATCATTTTCAAGGCCGGAGAATAACCGGTCAAAAAAGAATCCATAAAAGCATACCCAAAACCACCGCTCAAAAAAGTGTCTGAAGCACCATATGCAGTAATAGCACCACCAATAGCCATAAGAAAAATAAAAGAAAAACCGGTAATTCTAATACCTATCCGGTCTAAAATGATGCCTCCAATAATAGCCATAGCTAAAAAAACATTTGGAACCGAATAAGCTGAAATGAACAAACCATAATCAGCAGAACTAAAACCCAAATTAATTCTTATAAGGTCAGCTAAAGGAGCTAAGGCATCATAAAAATAATAATTGGTAGCCATTGCAAAACTAATCAAGGCTAAAACACCCCACCTGGCAAATTTTGATTCATTAAGTTTTTTCCTGTAAGTTTCTACCATAATTTTCCCTGGTTTAAAAATTAATTACTTGTTATGCCTAAATTAAAGCTAAATTATAATAAAAATAATGTACATAAAAAGTGATATCTCAAACATCATGAAACATCAAAACCTAACTTAATATTAATATTTGTTTGCATCAAACAAACAGCTTCATCAATTAATATCCAAAATCATGTGTTTATTTAACAAGTTTAAATCTCTTATAACTTGCCTGCAAAGATCAAAGCTCCTTTTTTACTTCAAGGAGAAATTTTCTTACCTTCTTTAAAGTATTTATTATTTCAGCATCTTCATGAATCTTTTCCGGATTATTTTTCAACTTTTCTTTAGCTCCTTTTAATGTATAACCCCTTTCTTTCACAAGATTATATATCAAATGAAGGTTTTCAACATCGCGCTTAGTAAAAAAACGTGTCCCTTTTTTATTCCTTTTCGGTTTTATAATGTCAAATTCTTTTTCCCAAAACCTTATCAATGAGGTGTTTACCGAAAGCATTGAAGCCATCTCACCAATACTGTAATACAGCCTTTGCTCATTTTGAGTATTTTTTGCTTTTTCCGGTTCCATCAATTCTCTTTGTTAAACTAATTGACAATATTAATAATAAATTTTATAATCTCTTCCATAAAATTAGTTTAATCTAAGCAGATATATCAAAAATTTTAATTTTTGGTTAAAAATGTTTTTTAGCAATTTAACTCTTATTTATAATATTTTAATTTTTAGAATCCTAAAAAAAAAAGGGCGTATATTACACCCTTTTAAATCCAAATATTTTCTGTTATTAAATTGATTAGCAATGATTTACGTCCTTTTATATTTAAACTTCATTTACTTAATTTTTAATAACCAATAATCTATAAAAAGAAAAAACCATTTTCTATTTTAATACTTTAAGCTCTTTGCCAATTTTCTTAAACGCATCAACACACTTATCAAGATGTTTAGTATCGTGTGCTGCTGATATCTGAACACGTATCCTTGCTTGTCCTTTTGGAACTACGGGATAATAGAAACCTATAACATAAATACCTTCATCCAGAAGTTTAGCTGCAAATTTTTGAGAAAGAGGGGCATCATAAAGCATTACTGCAATGATTGCTGATTCTGTTGGCTTTATTTCAAAACCGGCATCTTTCATTTTATCCATGAAATATTTGGTATTTCTTTGCAACTTTTCCTGCAACTCATGTGTTTCGGCCATCATATCAAACATTCTGATACCGGCATTAACAACGGCAGGGGGAATAGAATTGGAAAACAAATATGGGCGGGAACGCTGCCTCAATAAATCGATAATCTCTTTACGGCCGGTGGTAAACCCCCCAATAGCTCCTCCAAAAGCTTTTCCTAATGTTCCGGTTATAATATCAACCTTTCCACGAATATCAAACAATTCGGTAACTCCCCTACCTGTTTCACCAACCACTCCTGCCGAATGAGCCTCATCTACCATCACCAGTGCATCATATTTTTCGGCCAACTCTATTATCTTGTCCATTGGTGCCACATTTCCATCCATTGAGAAAACCCCGTCGGTAACAATGATCCTAAACCTCTGTTCCTGGGCTTCCTTTAGCTTTTCTTCCAGATCTTCCATATCGGCATTCTGATATCTGTATCTTTGAGCTTTACATAACCTCACACCATCAATTATAGAAGCATGATTAAGAGAATCAGATATAATAGCATCCTCCTTGGTCAAAATAGGCTCAAAAACACCACCATTAGCATCAAAACAAGCAGCATATAAAATTGTGTCGTCAGTACCAAAAAACTCCGATATTTTCCTCTCAAGAGTCTTATGTATATCTTGTGTACCACAAATAAACCTGACAGACGACATGCCAAAACCATGAGAAGCCATGCCTTCCCTGGCAGCTTGTATCAATGCCGGATGATTGGACAATCCAAGATAGTTATTGGCACAAAAGTTAATAACCGTATCCCCGGATTCAATTTTTATTTCAGCTCCCTGGGGCGATACAATTATGCGTTCCTCCTTATAAAGACCCGCATCTTTAATACTTTTTAATTCTTCCTGAAGATGTTCCTTAATTTTTCCGTACATATTTCATTTGTTAAGTTTACAATAAATTAAAGTTTTATATAATTTTAATTATTCAAAACATATTTAAAATTAATACCGGCCGGTTAAAACCGAAAGATAATTCGATTACCTATTATTTTGCCATTTTTTTACATTACTGATTTAAAATCAAAAATCTCCACAAAGATAATTTTTTTTAATAGTTAATAAATTTCATAAATACATAAAAAGTAACCGGCAATTATTTTTTATTCTCTAAAAATGTTTATTTTTGCCCGCAAATATTTGTTTTCTTTTACTTTAAGATAATGAAATTGAATAATTTGATTTAAATAAAACTTTTTAAAAGTATCTTTTTTGTCAGATAAAATTCAAGAGATTTTTCATTTTGCCCGGAATAAAAGGTGATATTTTTTGCTGGTGATATGCCTTCACAAAATACTAACTTGAATAATAATCCGGGCTTACGGTTTGCTTAAGTTAGTCCTGCAATTTTATCAGACATCGGTTAAAAAATATTTATTAACAAAAACATTGATTTATAATGAAAAAAATTTTAGTTATCGGATCAGCCGGCCAAATAGGTTCAGAATTAACCCTTGCACTAAGGGACATTTATGGTGGTGACAATGTTATTGCTGGTGTCAGAAAAACAAAGCCATCGGAAAAACTTACCAGTACAGGGCCTTGCGAAGTAGTTGATGCACTTGATGTAGATGCATTGGTATCAACAGTAAAAAAATATAATATTGATTGTATCATAAACATGGCTGCTATTCTTTCAGCTACAGGCGAAAAGAATCCAATGCTGGCATGGGATGTTAACATGAACGGTTTAATTAACGTACTTGAAGTTGCACGCGAACATAATATGAAGCAAGTACTTGTGCCAAGCTCTATAGCCGTATTTGGTCCGACAACCCCGGTTGACAACACACCACAGGAAACTATCCTGAAACCAACTACTATGTATGGTATTACTAAAGTTGCAGGTGAGCTTTTGGGTGATTATTATGAAAAAAAGTACGGACTGGATGTACGCGGATTGCGTTACCCCGGAATAATAAGCCACGAAACCGAGCCGGGAGGCGGAACAACAGATTATGCCGTAGCTATTTATTATGAAGCAATTAAAAACAAAAAATATACTTGCTTTGTAAATGAAAACACCCGCCTTCCTATGATGTATATGCCAGATTGCCTAAAGGCTACCATAGACCTTATGCAAGCCGACTATTCAAAACTAAAGCACCATAGCGACTTTAACGTGGGAGCTATGAGCTTTAGTGCAGGCGAACTTGCAGCTTCTGTGAAAAAATATATTCCCGAATTTGAAATAACATATCAACCCGACGAAAGACAAGCAATAGCCGATTCATGGCCCAACTCCGTCGATGACAGTGCCGCCAGAAAAGAATGGGGATGGAAACCCGACTACGACCTTGATGCAATGACACGTGATATGCTTGAAGTAATAGGCGAAAAACATAAAAAAGGGTTGATTTAATGAACACCCGACAATGAATATTGTCTTATTCATTAATAGTTAAAAAATTAAACTACAGAAGAAATAAAAGTCAATATTCAAACCTTTACATTTCTTATCTAATCCCGGAACCAAGTTTCCGGGATTGGATTTTTTTACAATTTTTTTTCTAATCTTTTAGCAATTAAATTACTTTTGTAATTTTAACTCCATTCTATTGCAATATGGAAAACTACATTGTATCAGCACGAAAATATCGCCCTGCAACTTTTGACACTGTCGTTGGCCAGAAGTCAATCACAAATACACTCAAAAATGCCATAAAAAACAATCACCTGGCTCAGTCATTTCTGTTTTGCGGCCCACGAGGAATCGGCAAAACAACTTGTGCACGGATATTTGCCAAAACTATAAATTGCGAAAATATATCCGACACAATAGAACCTTGCAACAAATGCAAATCATGCGAATCTTTCAAAACCAGCAACTCTTTTAATGTTCATGAATTGGACGCCGCTTCAAACAATACTGTTGACAATATTAGAAGCTTAATTGAACAAGTAAGAGTGCCACCGCAAATAGGTAAATACAAAATTTATATCATAGATGAGGTACACATGCTTTCACAGCAAGCATTCAATGCCTTTCTGAAAACACTGGAAGAACCACCCGATTATGCTAAGTTTATACTTGCTACTACAGAAAAAAACAAAATAATCCCAACCATATTATCGAGATGCCAGATCTTTGACTTCAAAAGAATAAATGCTGATGATATGGCAAAACACCTTCAATATGTAGCCGAAAAAGAAAATGTTAGTGCAGAAAGTGAAGCCTTGCATCTCATAGCCCAAAAAGCCGACGGCGCCTTACGTGATGCATTATCAATATTTGACCAGATAGTCAGCTTTACAGGTACTAACGTCACATACAGGGATGTTATAAATATCCTGAACATCCTCGATTATGATTATTTTTTCAAAATTACAGATTATATTTTGGAAGAAAACGCAACAGAAATATTGTTATTAATAAACGAAATAATTGAAAAGGGCTTTGAAGGCTCAAGTTTTATTTTGGGCTACGGCCAACACCTTCGCAATTTACTGGTAAGCAAAAACTCAAAAACTCTCAGCCTGCTTGAAACAAGTAAATCCATTAAACAAAAATACCAGAAACAGTCAGAAAAATGCAGTGAAGAATTTATAATCAATGCCCTTGAAATCTTATCAGAATGTGATACAAATTATAAACAGGCATCAAACAAAAAGCTTCTCCTTGAATTGACACTTATCAGAATGGGGGCACATCAAAAAAAAAAACACATACAACAACAAGACACTGAAAACAGCACGCTGATATCCCCAACAAAAGAAGCTTCAACCATAAATCCAGACACAAAAAAAGCAGATTCAGAAAAAAAAGAATATAGTACCGAAAATAATCATCCAGCCCAGAAAGCTGAAGAACCGAAAAAAGATAAAACCCCGTACAGCCATAATTCAAATATTCGGCTTAAAAAACCCATAAAAATAAATAATCCCAATAATGAAGTTAAGACCGAAACAGAAAACACCGATTGCACCGACAAACCAGAAAAAAACGAATTTCAAAACAAAGAAATTTGTGTAGAAGAGTTCTATAAATGCTGGAACCAGATGGCTGACAATTTAAAAGATGAAAGTCACAGCTTATTCATTGCTTTTACAAAAAACAAACCAACATTAATTGACAAAAACCATATTGAAATATTGGTTGATAATATGGTTCAGGAAAGCGAAATAAAAGAAAAAAAAACCAAGATTTTAAACTTCCTCAGAAAAAAGCTTAACAACAGATCTATAACCCTCTCAATAAGAATTACCCCTAAAGACAAAGTAAAACAAAAAGCATATTTGCCCGAAGAGAAATTTAAATTACTTACTGATAAAAATCCTAATATTCTGACCTTAAAAGACAAATTAAGCCTTGATTTCTATTGAGCTTCTTTTAATAATAAAATAACCGGGGCAGGCTTTTAATTAAACCCCACCCCGGGCTAAATAAAACAGCATTCTTTTATCAAGCAATTGCAGATATCATTTGTTATGATAAATAAGTCATTTTAAAAGCAAATTGCAGCAGGTAGTTAATCACATATATTTCATCATGCTCTTGACTATATTATCCGTTCCTTCTCCTATTTGTGCAATATTGGCATCAAGCATATAACAAGGCGTGCTAAACAATTTATTCTTCTCGTCAATCACAACTTCCCCGTGATTTGTGTTTTTGTGAACTGCACCCATGTTTTCAAGTGCTTCAGCAGTTCCGGCGTCCTGGCCTATTGTTAACTCCACCTGATCACCAAAAACTTTTGGGAATAAAACCGGCGCAATACATAAAGCACCAATAGGTTTTCCCATATCTTTCATTGCTTTCATCGCTTTTACCAAATCCGGGTTTGCCTGACAATCAGGACCTTTAAAGGCAAAATCACACAAGTTTTTAGCTACTCCAAACCCTCCCGGAATTATTAATGCATCATAATTTTGAGGATCAAATTCAGACAAATTTTTAACAGCACCCCTTGCTAAACGTGCAGATTCAATCAATACATTACGCTTCTCATCCATCTCATTGCCGTTAAGATGGTTCAAAACATGATGTTGCTCAATATCAGGTGCAAAAACATCATAAACAGCACCATTTTTTGAAATAGAATACATAGTTAGTGTTGCCTCATGAATCTCTGATCCATCAAAAACACCGCTTCCTGCTAAAACAACCGCAAATTTTTTCATATTCTGTATCAATTTTAAGGTTAAAAAATTATTTGATAAATCAATTAATTTTCACATTGACTACTAATATAATAATTTTCAGATAATTTAAAAATAATAATTTAATGTTATTGTAAAAATTAACTTAATGTTTTCAGCTCATTTATAAACAGATCAAGGCTGAGTCATAAATGAATAAAAATATAGACTTTCAATAGTTAGTCGAATATTCGAGTTTTTTTTATGCGATTCAATAGTATCCCTGCTGATAAAGCAGCAATGCATATCCAAATAACACTATCCAACCATTGAGCAAAAATTATTTTACCTGTGGCGAATAGTATTGAGTAAGTCATAAAAATAGCACTTACCCAGCATATCAACAAGTTACGGATATTGTAGCCATTTTTCTTTTTTATGCTTTCAAAAGGGCTCCATACACCATCAGGTTTAACTTTATCATAAAACTTTTGAAGAATATCTTTTCTGACAGGCGGAGTATATTTTGTTACCAATATCCATGTAACAGTTGTCACACCGACGGTAAAAAAGAATGACCCCCGGTGAATAATAAAGCTTTCGGGCATAACATTTTCAAGGTATAATTTAGCAAAGCCATAGGCAATAAAAGGCGTAACCGTAGCGGCTATTTCACTCCAGGCGTTGATTCGCCACCAATACCATCGCAATATCAGTACCAGGCCCAACCCTGCTCCGCATTCAATAACAAAGTACCATAAACCACTAATTGTGGTCACCCTTGTAGTAATGAATAATGCAATAAGCATTATCAAAACGGTAAAAATCCTGCCAGCAACAACATAATGTTTTTCGGCAGCTTCATTATTAATAAACGACTTTTGGGTTTTAAAGAATCTTTTATACAGGTCATTTACAAGATAACTTGCCCCCCAGTTAAGCTGTGTGGATATAGTACTCATATATGCAGCAAGAAAAGCGGTTAGCAGCAAACCTTTTAATCCTACGGGTAAATAATCCTTCATGGCAAGAACATAACCCATACGTTTTTCATCAGGTTCAAGGTCGGGATACAAAACAAGAGCTGAAAGGGCCACGATTATCCAGGGCCATGGTCTTATGCAATAATGGGCAATCTGAAAAAAAAGAGTTGCCATAACAGAATTTTTTTCATCTTTACAGCTCATCATTCTTTGAGCAATATATCCTCCTCCTCCGGGCTCAGCACCGGGATACCAACTTGCCCACCATTGAAACCCAATAAATGCAAGAAACGCCCCAATACTAATACTAAGCGTGCCGGGCAAAGACCCTGTTTCTAAACCCACCTGAGGAAAAAAATGGAAGGTTGATTCAGGCAACTGTTCCTGCAAACCACTTATGCCCCCAACCTGCTCAGTGCTCAAAACCAAATAAGCCAGTATAATACTGGCCCCCATAGCAATAAAAAACTGAACTGCATCAGTCATAGCCACTCCCCATAAACCGGCCAAAGTAGAATAAAAAACCGTTAACAACATTATCCCTCCCACATAGAATATAGCCTGTTGAGAAGGAATACCAAAAAAAACCTCTATTATAGTCATCATTGCAAGATTAACCCATGCAATAATAATCACATTCATAAAAATGCCAAGGTAAACTGCTTTGAAACCTCTCAGTAAAGAGGCCTCTTTACCACCATAACGTATCTCGATAAACTCCAGCTCAGTAAGTATTTCAGCCCTTCGCCAGTTGCGGGCAAAAAAAAATGTTGTCAACATGCCTCCAATAAGCATATTCCACCATAACCAGTTGCCCGAAATACCACTCTCACCAACAAGCTCAGTAACAGCCAAAGGAGTGTCAGCAGCAAATGTAGTAGCAACCATTGATATGCCGGCAACATACCACGGCAAATTTCGCCCCGTCAAAAAATATGCCGACAAACTCTTACCTCCTCTGCTCCTGTATTTCAAACCAATACCAAGAGATAACAACAGAAATGCTATAATAATAGACCAATCATAAATAGATAAATACATAAACTATTTAAATTTGAACAAAATTCCCGATTACAAAGCTTAGATTTTCACGGTAAATGCAACTTAAAGGGATTTAATTAAAATAGATATTTTCAAGAATGGGAAGAGGTAAAACCTCCTCCCATCTCTTGAAGGTTTTCATTAATTTTACCCCCTAA
>PUKZ01000093.1 GCA_003550725.1 Bacteroidales bacterium
AGCATAGTGCAGGTTCGGGTAAATCTAATTCTATAACATGGGCGGCCTATCAACTGATTGAAACTTATCCCGAAAACCAAAACACTCATGGCGCAAAGGCTATTGACAAACCATTGTTTGATTCGGTAATTGTAGTTACCGATCGCCGCTTGCTCGACAAGCAGCTTAGGGAAAACATCAAGGAATTTTCCGAAGTGAAAAACATAATTGCTCCGGCGTATTCTTCTCGTGAATTGCAAACCAGTTTGGAGCAAGGGAAAAAAATCATCATAACAACCATCCAAAAGTTTCCCTTTATTGTGGATGGTATTGCCGATTTGTCGGATAAAACCTTTGCTGTAATTATTGATGAAGCCCATAGTTCACAAAGCGGCACAGCAGCAGGAAAAATGAACCAGGCTATGGGTAAAGCAGACGCCGAGGATGAAGAAGAAGACGCACAGGATATAATTTTAAAAGCCATGCAAGCCCGAAAAATGAAGGGCAATGCATCGTATTTGGCTTTTACAGCAACCCCTAAAAATGCAACCCTCGAAAAATTCGGTCAAAAGTTGGAAGATGGTTCTTTTAAACCTTTCCATTTGTATTCAATGAAGCAAGCCATTGAAGAAGGCTTTATTCTGGATGTGTTGGCTAATTACACCACCTACAGGAGTTATTACGAGATTGAAAAATCCATACAAGATAATCCCTTGTTCGATAGTAAAAAGGCGCAAAAAAAACTACGGGCATTCGTTGAAAGGGATAAAAGAACAATTGCCACTAAAGCCGAAATCATGTTGGAACACTTTATTACCAAAGTGTATAACACCAAAAAGCTAAAAGCAAAGGGCAAGGCCATGGTAATTACCCAAAACATTGAATCAGCTATTCGGTATTACAAATCGTTAAAGCAAATCCTTGATGAAAAAGGAAACCCTTTTAAAATAGCCATAGCTTTTTCGGGTAAAAAAACCATAGATGGCATAGAATATACAGAAGCAGGTATAAATTGTTTTGCCGAAAAAGATACCCGCGATAAATTCGATGAAGACCAATACCGCATTTTAGTTGTTGCCAATAAATTCCTTACGGGTTTTGACCAACCCAAACTTTGCACCATGTATGTCGATAAGAAATTGCAAGGGGTAATGGCCGTGCAAGCGTTGTCTCGGCTAAATCGTGCCGCTGATAAATTGGCTAAAAAAACCGAAGACCTTTTTATTCTAGATTTCTTTAATACAACCGATGACATTAAAGAAGCATTTGACCCATTTTATACATCCACTACTTTATCAAAAGAAACCGACATAAACGTACTTCATGAATTAAAAAGCGCATTGGGTGATGTAGGTGTTTATGAATGGAGCGAAGTAGAAAATTTTATTGCTAAATATTTTGAAGGTGTTGATGCCCAACAGTTAAGTCCCATTATTGATGTTGCTGCAAACAGGTTTAATCAAGAATTAGAGTTAGAAGATAAAGATAAAGCCGATTATAAAATCAAAGCTAAGCAGTTTGTTAAAATTTACGGTCAGATGGCCTCCATTATGACCTATGAAATGGTGGATTGGGAAAAACTGTACTGGTTTCTGAAATTTTTAATCCCCAAACTTATTGTTAAAACCAAAGAGGATGAACTAATTGATGATTTATTGAATTCAGTTGATTTATCAACCTACGGTTTAGAGCGCACAAAAGTAAATCAATCCATAGGATTAGACAGCTCCGACTCTGAACTTGACCCACAAAATCCCAATCCACGTGGAGCACATGGGGGTGGAGAAGAAAAAGACCCGCTAGATGAGATTATCCAAACATTCAACGACCGTTTTTATTCCGGTTGGGAAGAAACACCCGAAGAGGCCAGGGTTAAGTATATATCAATAGCTAAAAATGTAATGGCACACCCCGATTTTAAAGAAAAGGTAGCCGATAATACAGACAAGCAGAACAGCGACTTGGCATTAAAACGGATTATGGATGAAACAATGCTGAAAAGGCGAAAAGCAAATGTGGAAGAATACAAACGCTACGCAAAAGACGAAGCCTATTATCAGGGTATGTTCGATTTAATGCGGAGAATGATTGAAAATCCAAACTTAATGACTGGTGCATGATTCGCGAATCGCAAACTCAAATCCCAATCACCTCATTATCATCAACCTCATTCACTTTTTGATCAAAAACATCCTTATAGCGCTTCTTCTCGAAGGTGTGGACGGGTATTATTGATTTGGGGTTGAGTGCATCTGCCAGTTGTTTTAATATTTCCCTGTTTGCATGTCCGCTGGTATGGATATCATGAATAGTAAAATTTTTGCTTATCAGCCAGTCAAGAAATTTCTTTGTTGTTTCCTGGTTTTTATATCCTGCCCACATCGAATATATAAGGTTGCCACCATCAGTTTCAATTTTTTGCAGGTCTTCCTTTTCCCCAAGTTCTTTTCAACTCTCACCATTCACATCTTTCAATCCCAGTTTATTGTTCCATAATCCAATTAGTTACTGATTCTATTTTTTGTTTATTAGAAAAAATATCATAAGCCCATTTATAGAATTCTGATAAAACAGCATTGCTCGGTTTTTCTGACAATGTGGAAACTCTGGAAGAAAACTGTTCTATAGCTTTTAGAAAATTTATATAACTAACATCTGTTATGTCTCCTTCAATTACTTTTTTGCGAGCAGCAACCATTAATGGCAAGTAGTTTGAAATGTTTCCTGTGTTTTTTATTTTAGACAGCCAAGTGTATTCATCTTGGATTTTTGATGCTTTTGATGGCGAGATAATTGAAGAATATTGCATTGAAATTCCTGCCAGCCCACTCGTAAAATTAGAAATGAAATCTTGGGTATCTTTTCGTGATTTTTTCGAGAAATCTTTTAATGGAATAATATCATTTGACTTAAAATCATTATAAACGCACCATTTTTCAGGATTGTATGAATGATATAAAGTCCATGCTATTTTCAAGAATTGCTCTTCATTTCCATTGCAACTTGCAATGTTCACATAAGCTTCTTCCCAGGTTTTAATAACTGCGTTAATTAAATCTTCTTTTTGGTCCGGCAAATCTACATTAATATAAACCCAATACATTAAATAGGTTTTCAGCAAATCTAAAGGAGAAAGTTCTTTTCTTCTGAAACTCATTGATTCTATAGTCAATCCGATTTCATCCTCTACTTCAATTGGATAGAATGAAAATTTTATCTTGCGAATAATTGCGTCAAATAAATCTTTTAAATATTTAATTCCCAAATCAATTTCTTTAGAAATTCCATCTTCAGTTACGAAATTTTTCCCCAAACGAATACCTAATTCTCTTCGCTCTTCTGTTTGCTTTCTTAAATGTAATTTCAGAAAGTTATAGCATTCTAAAAGTCTCTTCTGGTGTACTGTTGTTGCATTAACATTAGTGCTGCCTTTTGATATTAAGTCAAAGTATAAGTCCGCTGTATCATTGTGTAATCTAATCTTACTCTTAGTTCCTGATAGCAAATAAATTGGTATTTCAGATTTGAATTCATCTTCGCCGTTTTTTATCAATTCGTTTAAAATAATTGATAGATACAGACTACAAGTGATTAATCTTTGTTGCCCATCAACAATATCAACGACTTCGAACTTCTTTGTTCCGTAATTCTCTTTGGGCATACATGTAGGCTGATAGATTACTATTGTTCCTTTATAATTACAAATAATTTTGTCATCAATTATAGCATCAATATCTTCTGCAAAATATTTCCATTGCTTCTGCTCCCAAACATATCCTCTTTGATAATCAGGGATTTGAAAGATTCTACCTTCTAAAAGGCTTGAAAATGTTTTCAATTCCATAATATTTTTTTGGTTTTCTACAAAAATACATACTGACAACGCCAATTCGTGACGCAGTATGTTTTTTTGGAAATAAGTTTACAGAAAAAGAAAAATTCAATCAGGGCAAGACTTTTAGCGTTTAGTGCTAAAGATATTGCTTGAGTATGGCAGAGGATGTCGCTAACTGAAAAATGATTTGCGAATCGCGAATCGCGAATTCAAATCCCTATCACTTCATTATCATTTGCTTCAATCACTTTTTGATCAAAAACATCCTTATATCGCTTCTTCTCGAAGGTGTGAACAGGTATAATTGATTTGGGGTTGAGTGCATCTGCCAATTGTTTTAATGTTTCCCTGTTTGCATGTCCGCTGGTATGGATATCATGAATAG
>PUKZ01000021.1 GCA_003550725.1 Bacteroidales bacterium
AAAAAAAAGTGAAATTATCTAAAATTAACCCGGGAAAAATTCTAATAAAGAAAACAAAAATAAAAACAATTATTGTATATTTTACAACGAAACATATTTAAAATTATTTAATCTTAACTGAAAAACCAAATCATTATAACATATAAGATTAAAACGCACATAATATTTTTTTAACCGCTTTTCAACTATATTTTATTAAAATTGATTATTCGGCACGTTTAACTAAATCCAATCCTGCTTCTAATATTTTACTACACTAAATATAGGATAAGTTAGTATAGATCATTTATATATCTTTAAAACATTTTTTTTGTTAAATTTGCATTATTGGTAGCAAATAAATTAATCGTTTATACCTTTTCTCTGCCTGCACATAAAGAAAATAATCTTGCTACCTTTATTTTTGTTGATCTGATAGGTAATGTATTTTTGCTCCAGACTTGACCTCAAAATTTATGGATAAGCATTTTGATAAACTAATCTTACAACTGAAAAACAATCTAAAACTTTCATTAAGTATAAGTTTTGGTGTATTCCTGTTTTTATTGTTTTTTCAACCCTTTTCTGTCGAGAGATTTGATTTTAACAATTGGATCGTATTTAAGGCAGGCTTTGGTATAATTATTTTCATATTTACAATTTTTGTAGAGGTAATTTTTCCATGGCTGATAAAAGAAGAGGATGTTAAAAAAAATGAAACACCCTCTATTACACTCATCAGTGGATTTTCTTTATTTATATTAAACTCGCTTGGATTTGCTTTTTACTTATATTATATAGGGAAAATAAATATAACATTTGACCTTATGCTTAAAATAATTTTAATATCTATTGCTCCGCCTATTTTACTAAAACTTCATGATTATTACATTAATTTAAGCGAGAAAAACAAATTACTATCGAGAGAAAACCAAACACTAAAAAAACAAATTAAAAAATATGATCTCGATTACCGAAATAAATCAATAGAACTATATTCAGAGAGCGGCAAGGAGGCTATAAAAATTTATGCTTCACAGATAGCATATTTAAAATCAGCTGACAACTATGTTGAAATAGTATATAATGAATATAATATTTTCAAAAAAAAATTATTAAGAAACACCTTGCGAAACATGGAGCAACAAATTATGCAATACTCAAATTTTATTCGTTGCCATAGAACATGTATTGTAAATATAAACTATGTTGAAAATCTGCATAGCGATTATAATAAGCACTGGTTGTCTATAAAGGGGTATGATGAAACAGTACCTGTTTCCCGCCAGTATTTATACAAGCTAAAAGAGGTTATATAAAGGCTCTGGGGTGAATACCAACCAGCCACTTATTTTGATTTTTATCCCCTTTTTGTTTCTTTTACCACTATTTGTTACCCGTTAATCCCTTTTTTTTGACCATAATTCAATTTAGATATAAATTTACATCAATAAGTATTTAGTTATTTTTTAATAAAAAAAATTTTACCAATAATAAGCATAAGCAATAAGCAATATTAATTAATAACTTAATACTAAATATAAAAACCATATAAAATCAAAGAAATAAATGAAACTTTTAAAAATCGCTAATTTAAAAATACCGGTTCCGGTAATACAAGGCGGTATGGGTGTAGGTGTTTCACTTTCCGGTATGGCAGCAGCTGTTGCAAATGAAGGAGGTGTAGGTGTAGTTTCCTGTGCCGGACTAGGATTATTGAAAAGGTATAAAGGAGCTAATTATCTTGAATCAAATATACTAGCTTTAAAGGAAGAGCTTGAAAAAACTCGTAAAAAAACAAATGGCATAATTGGGGTAAACATAATGGTTGCGATGTCGAACTATGGAGACATGGTAAAAACAGCAATTTCTGAAAAAGCCGATATAATATTTAGTGGTGCAGGTTTACCGATGGACTTGCCGGCATTTTTGAAAAAAGACAGCATTACAAAGCTTGTACCAATAGTCTCTTCGGGAAGAGCCGCAAAGATCATCTGCAACAAATGGAAAAACACATATGATTACCTGCCCGATGCTATTGTTGTTGAAGGACCAAAAGCCGGAGGTCATCTCGGTTTTAAAAATAATCAGATTAATGATAAAAACTACTCATTGGAACATTTAGTACCTGATGTGGTTGCAATTGCCAAAAAATATGAAGACCAGTATAATACTGAAATGCCTGTTATTGCAGCCGGCGGAATTTATACAGGTCAGCAAATCAAAAATATAATGGACCTGGGTGCATCTGGCGTACAAATGGGAACACGTTTTGTAACAACAAACGAATGCGATGCTTCAGATGCCTTTAAACAAACATATATTAACTCAAAAGCCGAAGATGTAGAAATTATAAACAGTCCGGTCGGTATGCCAGGTAGAGCAATAAAAAGTAACTTTATGGAAAAAGTGAAAAAAGGTGAGAAACAACCTTTAAAATGCCCTTTTCATTGTATCAAAACCTGTGATATAACATCCAGCCCTTATTGTATTGTAAAATCTCTTATCAGTGCACTTAAAGGTAATTTTGAGAATGGCTATGCTTTCGCAGGAACAAATGCTTATTTAGCTGAAAAAATAATCTCAATTAAAGAAACATTCGAAAACATAAAAAAAGAATATGATGAATACATGGAATATATGGAAGGCAAAGTTAAACAAAAAGTATGTAATGTGAATGTATTATAATTTTAACACGTTGAGATTATAGGCCTCTTTGCAAAATCAAAACTTATTATTAACAAATATCTAAAAGCTTTTTCGCATGAAGGAATACATAGTTTTAACATCAAAATATGTAAATATAAGATAAAATATAAAAAAGGTCATAATAAAATTAACCGCATCATCACGATTATTAAAAGAATATATTAAAACGATAATTATGTATAAAATAAACTTGGCTGTTCTTATGCCCAGCATTGAATAACTAAGCCATCGGCTATTGGAATATATCAAGTATTCAAGCAATATTCTCCCTGCAATGGATATAATGAAAAATAGAGGTGCAAAGAAATAAATGAAATCCGAAACATATTGCTCATAGGCAAAGTAAGCAAATAAAACACTTATTACAGCAGTTATAAGAGTTAAAATCAATAACTGCAAGGTATATTTTTTAAAGTTTTTTGTAAACATATCGATTTTTAGCAAACTTATCTCACAAAAGAATTGGATTATTTCGTATAAATTACTTTTTCAAACACTATTATTAATTAAACAAAAAAAGGAAGCGATTAATAAAAATTGTGATATAATATTAACAGCTTCCTTTAGTTAGAATTTAATTATTTATTATGATTACTGACTTCTTTTTGGGGGTTTTTTTCTTCTTTAAGTTTTGGGGTTACTTGATTTGATTTATCTTTTTCCATTGTACATGAACCTGAAAAAACAGCACCTGGCTCAATAGACAGTTTATCTGAAGAAATTTCACCTGTAAGCTTTGCAGTAGATTTTAACGATAGCAGTTCATTAACTTTTACTTTTGCATCAACTGTGCCAAAAACATCAGCATTTTGACAATAAATTTCACCCTCAACAACTCCTGTATCTCCAATAATTATTTTACCTTTAGATGTCACTGGTCCAACAAGCTTTCCGTCTATACGAAAATCACCACTTGAACTTACTTCACCTTTAATTGTGGTTCCCGCACCTATAATATTTATAGATGTGTGATCTGACTCTGAATTTTTTGCCATTTTTTTACTATTTTTTTTCTTATTACTATTCATTATTTATTACTTAATTTTTCAAGTTGATTATTTATATAAAAATGAGTTTTAAATACCAGTTATTAATTATCATTGCAAAACTAAGACAAAAAACCTTTTCGCCAAAAAATATAATCTATATTATACATTAATAATAATGATTAAAAAATGCTTTATAATCATCCACATTTTTTTCCTGATAAAATACGGGATAATTTTTGACAGATATTACAAAAGACTCTAGGTGTTTTTCATCGAGACCGGCTATATTTTCATTATCACTTATATTATTACGATAATCCATGGCTTTTTCACTATTTTCAAAGTTAGTAACAGTTAATATTTGCTTTTTTTCTGCAAGATAAATATTACTGAGTGTAAGATTTTCGTCAGGATAAGCATTTCTATTAAAATCATTCACCTTACTTCTAAGCTGTTGGATATCAATTTTGTCTGAATCAACTATAAATACAAAAAAGTGAATTGCATCAGGATCATATTCATATATCGACTTAAATTCTCCCGGAGTTTTAGTTTTTTCTTTGCCGGTATGTTCGCCAGATTCTTCTTTTTTACTTAAGGTACCTTCTTCTTTATCAGGCAAATCGCCTGCCCTGTGCTGTGAACTATCAGGATCTGAAAAGAATGCAAGCATATTATTTGCCGGTTTGAATACTTCTGTACCTTCATAATTATTTACAACATGAGTTAGTTTTTCAATCAAATCATCTTTGCTGCCTTTTGAACCATAGGCCAGTGCTTTCAGGTAAGCGAATTTTCCTGCAAGTTCTTTGCTTAATTCAATATCATTAGATTTTTTGCAAAAACTAATTACTTTATCATAATCTTTATTATTGTATGCAAAAAAAGCCTGTTTATATAACTTGTTTCCTTCATACTCTCTTTGACGAACGTTTTCAGCATAATCAGGGTCTGATAATATCATCGCAAAATCTGAACCGGGATACTTGTCAACAATCTTATTTTTATATTCATTAGCTTTAACCTGGTTTCCTTTCCGGGAATTAATGTCATGTAGGAAGTAATAAGCATTAAGTTGGTGTTCGTTGTCGGGAAACCGGTCAATAAGTGTCTCAAATGCTTCTATGGCCTTATTACTATTATTAAGCTGATCTTTATATATTAAAGCCTTATTATAATATGCCTGAATTAACCTCTCATTTGATGCTTTAAGCTGTTCCGGTTTAAGTGGCAAATTATCAAGATATGCTTGCATATCATATTGCTCTTGCTCTCCTATTTGGCCTTCTGGTTCTTCAACATCACCCACTGCTAAATCACCGGGAGAGTATGTTTGCGTATTGCTGAGTCTCCACAAGTCTTCAAGTTCCCTGTTTCCCCATCTCGACGCAAATTCTGTTTGCCCAAAACTAATCGCTGAAGAGTTATAAAAATACCATCCTCCGCGCTCTCCTCCCGGCATACCCGGTTGTCTATCCATTCCTCTTTCTCGACCACCAGCCATTCTACCCATTTCTTGTTCACGACGATCTTTTTTTCGTTGTTCCTCAATAATATCTTCAACAATCCGGTTTCTTTCAGATTCAGGCAATGAAGCCAAATGTTGCAGCGAATCTTCCATATTTATTAGTTCTATGTTCATTGCCAGATCATTCAAAATATTACTTTTTGCTACTATTTTATCAATATTTTCATAGTCGCTTGGCAAATAGTTTGCAGCATTTTCATAATATATATGAGATTCGTAAAATTCTTCTCTATCATAATATATTTCGCCCAGTTGTAAAAACGATAATCCCTTTTGTATATCATTGTCTTCACTTACCTCCGTTGATTTCAAATAATAATGTATAGCTTCATCAGTCATATTTTCGCTCTCTGAAAGTTTTGCTAAAGCATAATATATTTGATCACGGTACGGCCTGTTGCGACCTTGATCCAGCATGTCTTTTAATTCCGCTCTTATTTCATCTCCTCCCCCTATTTCAGGATCATAAGACATTGCCATATTTATTTGAGCCCTAAATTCCATATCAAATTCAGGATTAAGTCGCAAAACCCTTGAATATGCGTTTTGAGCATTGACGTAATCACCAATTTCTTGGTAAGTTTGTCCTAAAATAAAAACAAGCCTTGTTTGATCTCTTCTTCTTCTTGTATTTTCTATTGCTTTTTCCATGTAGGATATAGCATCTTCATATCTTCCCTGCTGATAATAATAATCGGCGTAAACCATAAAAAATAACCTGTGTGTATTCTCAGGCAATAAACCTTCCTCATAATTGCTTTGCAAATCATCCAAAATCTGGCGCGAGTTATTGTAACGACCCAATGCATTGTTGCATTTTGCTATCCATATCTTTGAATCATATTTTAAGGGAGTATCGTACTGGCGAATAATATATTGAAATGTTAATATAGCCAGGTTGTAATCACGCTTAAAATAATGTGACCTGGCTATCAAAAAATAGGCATCATCAATCCACTTATTTAGCTCCTCCCCATCTATATTCATTGAATGACGTTGTATAACGACACTTGATTTTTCCTGGGCAACATCCATATAAGATTCGATAGTACTAACGTCTTCTTCAGATCCATATTTAAAAATATCCAATACTTCTTCGTAATTATCACGATGAGCTTCCTCAAGCCTCTTCAAACCGGCCTCATAACTTTCTCTGGCATTAAAATAACCGTTATACTTGGCATTAATAGTATGATAGGCAACATTGACAAACCTGTCCTTTTGAGTAGAACAGCTAATTATCAATAATACTGTTGCCAGTAATAGAAGCGAATTCTTATATGAATATGATAATAATGTACTTTTCAAAACGATAATTATTTTTTATATTAAAACTATACTTTGATAATTTTATTTTATAAACGAGGTTAATGACAAAATATTAAGTTTTAAATAAAACATTTGGCTAAAATAAATAACAAAAATAATTGATAAAACTTGTAATTATAAATTCTTTGGAATATATTTGCACTCCTTTTTTAAAATATTGTAAATTAATAAAGTAAAATAATCAACAACAGGTAAAAAACATGTATTTAACACCGGAAGTAAAAAAAGAAATATTTGAAAAGCATGGACAGTCTGCAAATGATACCGGGTCTCCCGAAAGTCAAATAGCACTATTCACTCATAGAATAAAACATTTGACGGAACATTTAAAAAAGAACAAAAAAGACAAAGCAACACAAAGGTCGCTGGTGCTAATGGTAGGAAAGCGCAGACGCTTGTTAAATTACCTTATAAAAACAGATATTGAAAGATACAGGGCAATAACAAAAAAATTAGGTCTCAGAAAATAAATTTAATAACGGGTATCTGAAATTTATTAAAAACCATATAATTTTAATAAATTTACGTACCCGTTATTATTTGGCAGATATATCAAAATCATTTTTTAATCAAAACTTATAAAAGATTTATTTTAAAATAATACTGCTTCACTAAAAAGACTGCCTCAAATATTTTGTTTTCTAAGTCTAATGCAAAACTAATTCAACAATAACTAATGTCGGGAATAATTTTACTAATTATTAATTATTTGACTTTATAAACAAAATAATCACTTTTTATTTTCACATAACAAACAATTAGAAAATATATTTTTCTTATGTTCAACAAACAATAATAAAAATACTAAAATAATTATTTTTGTATTTTGTTTTTAGTTTGTTTCTAATTAGATAATTAAAAAAACATTAATAAATAATATAAAGAAATTACAGGAGACATACATGGATAATCAAGAGATAAAAACAACAATTGACCTTGGTGATGGAAGAAAGGTTACATTATCAACAGGTAAGCTTGCAAAGCAAGCTGACGGAGCAGTAGTTTTGACAATGGATAACACAATGATATTGGCAACTGTTGTAGCTAAAAAAGAAATATCGGAAAATAAAAGCTTTTTGCCTTTATCAGTAGATTATCAGGAAAAATATGCTGCTACCGGTCGTTTTCCGGGTGGTTTTTTTAAGCGCGAGGCGCGTCCGGCAGAGCATGAAATATTAATTTCAAGATTAGTTGACAGGGCATTGCGCCCCATGTTTCCGGATCATTATTATGCAGACACCCAGGTGCTTATATCTTTGATCTCGGCCGACAAAAATACCATGCCAGATGCTTATGCGGGTTTAGCAGCTTCTGCCGCACTTGCAGTATCAGATATCCCTTTTAACGGACCCATTTCTGAAGTAAGGGTTGGGCGTATTGATAATAATTTTATCGTGAATCCGTCTATTTCTCAAATTTCTGAAGCCGACATTGATATAATTGTAGCCGGCACAAAAGAAAATGTTGTGATGGTTGAAGGAGAAATGCAGGAAGTTCCTGAAAAAGACTTACTGGAAGCAATTAAGTTTGGACATAATCATATTAAAGTTCAATGCCAGGCACAATTAGACTTAGCAGAATCAATAGAAAAATCTAAAACCAAAAGAGAGTATCCTCCCCTGGACAGTGACGAAGAATTAGAAGAAAGAATGAGAAAAGAGTTATATGAAAACTTATATAATGTAGCAAAAAAAGCCATAACTAATAAAGATAAAAGGAAAAGCTCATTTGATGAGATAAAAGAAAATTTTATTGAATCTTTTTCAGAAGAAGGATTGGAAGAGAAAGAGGAACTGATAGAAAAATATTTTGATAATTTAAAAAAGGAAGCTATTAGAACCTTTGTGTTAGATGAAAATATTCGTATTGATGGTCGTAAGACTGATGAAATAAGGCCTATATGGACTGAAGTAAACTATCTTCCTGCTGCGCATGGTTCATCAATATTTACCAGGGGTGAAACACAGTCGCTTACTTCCGTAACTTTAGGCACCAAGCTTGATGAACAGGTTGTAGATGGCGCAGTTGTTGAAGGCACCAGTAAATTTTTGTTACATTACAACTTCCCCCCTTATTCCACAGGTGAAGTAAAAATGATGCGTGGTACAAGCAGACGCGAGATTGGCCATGGGAACCTTGCCCTTAGGGCTTTAAAACCTGTTATGCCCGACGAACAAGAAAATCCATATACTATAAGAGTAGTATCCGACATACTCGAATCCAATGGCTCATCATCTATGGCAACTGTTTGTGCAGGAACCATGGCTCTTATGGATGCAGGTGTGAAATTGTCAAAACCGGTATCAGGAATAGCTATGGGGCTTATAGCCGACCCCGATGGCAAAAAGCATGCTATATTGTCTGATATTCTTGGTGATGAAGATGCCCTGGGCGACATGGACTTCAAAATTACAGGAACTACCGAAGGAATAACAGCTTGCCAAATGGATATTAAAATAGAAGGATTGAGTTATGAACTAATGAAAAAAGCCCTGGAACAAGCTAAGAAAGGACGCCTTCATATACTTCAGGAAATGTCTAAAACACTCTCAGAACCACGAGATGACTATAAACCTTTTGTGCCGAGAATAATTAAACTTACCGTACCTAAAGAATTTATAGGAGCTATTATAGGCCCCGGCGGAAAAGTAATTCAGGATATGCAAAAAGAAAGTGGTTGTACAATAGTCGTTGAAGAAGTAGGTGAATATGGTGTAGTTGATATTGTTTCAGAAGATAAAAAATCTATAGACTGGGTCGTAGAGAAAATTAAAGGAATTACCAGCGTACCCGAAATTGGAGAAGTATACACCGGTAAAATTAAAAGTATTGTAAATTTTGGTATGTTTGTGGAAATACTGCCCGGAAAAGAAGGACTATTACACATTTCTGAAATAGAATGGAAAAGACTTGATAGAGTTGAAGATAGTGGCTATAAAGAAGGTGACAGTATTGAGGTTAAATTACTTGACGTGGATAATAAAACCGGAAAACTTAAGCTGTCAAGAAAGGCACTTCTTCCAAGACCGCAAAGAAAGTAAAAAAAAATTATTAATAACAATACTTTTATAGATAAAGCTAAGCCGGAAAATAAATAAAAGAAGAAAAAATTAGGTGTGAAATACCAATTATAATTGCTACTCGTTTTTAAATTCTGTTTATTAAATTTTCTTTATGAAACTGCTTATAGCTCCTTCTGTGCTTTCAGCCAATTTTTTGAGACTGGAAGATGATATCAAATTAATAAATGATAGCAAAGCTGACCTTTTCCATTTAGATATTATGGATGGTCATTTTGTTCCTAACATTACTTTTGGATTTGGTATTGTCAAACAAATAAAAAAAATTGCAAAAAAACCCCTCGATGTCCATCTTATGATTGAAAAACCTGACAGATATATAGATGAATTTAAAAAGTCAGGAGCTGATTATTTGTCAGTACATTATGAAACATGCCCTCATCTTCATAGAACTATTTATACTATAAAAGAATCAGGCATGAAAGCCGGTGTTGTCATTAACCCCCATAATCCTGTTGAACTTCTTTCTGATATAGTTAATGATGCGGATTATTTTTTGCTTATGAGCGTAAACCCGGGATTTGGAGGACAAAGCTTTATTAAACAAACAATCAATAGAATTGAAAAGCTTAGTAATATTATATCAGCAAATAATTCAAAAGCATTAATAGAAGTTGATGGTGGCGTAGGATTAAACAATGCTAAACAACTTGCCGATGCGGGAGCAAATATTCTGGTAGCAGGCAACAGTATCTTTAGTGCCGAAAACCCCATTGAAACAATAGCTTTGCTGAAAGATGTAAAATAATCGTTTTTAAATCTACTCTTCGCAAATAAACCCAAAAACTCTTTATGTATAAAATAAAATTATTTTATGATTAAATATTTTTATTGGCAATTTTGTTATGTTTAATTTTTTTTAAACAGATCTTTATAATAGCTTCTATAAACCCAGGCTAAATAAATATGAGCAATCATCATAACTATGCTGAGAGGTAAACTTGAAGGATCTATCAATAAATTAAAAAGAAATATATTCAAATTAACAGGCATAAGCATAATCAAGGCTAATGGCAAGTAATAACCTAAAATTAACAATAAACCCATAGATATTTCAACAACCTTTAACAAGGGCATAAAATATTGCGTACTATAAAGTCCATGAATAAAATCACTATCAAGATTATAAGGAGGTTCAATGAATTGAATAAAATAGTTTAAACCAAAAATTAAAAAAACCCCTCCAAGCATAAACCTGAAAATGTTTATTATAAAACGCTCTGTCATTTTTTTAATATTTTGCTAATAATTAGAACAGTTTTTCCAAAAATAATAAATAAAAACTATTCATGAATAATTTAAAGGTACATAATCTTTTAGAATCAATATTAAAATAGAAAATACATTTTTGTGTAATTTATAAAAATAAAAATTTTGTAAACTTTTATTATTTTTATCCTCGCATAAATAGACCGATAAACTTTACCAGATATATATTGTTGATTATAAAAACTATTTTACTTATAATCTATATTTCAAAGACTTGTTGTCGGTTAACTGTTTCTTTTTAATAATAATAATAATAATAACAATATAATTAGGGTTAGCTGAACAAAAAAACATTTATTTCTGGCAACAAATAACACAAGCATTATATTCAAAAATATAACTCAAAATACTAATGAATTAAATTGAAAATATTGAAGTGAGAAAATTAATTGAATATTTAATATCAAACTTGACGGGTATATACAAGATTTCTTTGTTTTTAATAAGCATATTTTTAATTGTACATTTATTTCCGCGTCAAGTAGGCTTTCAGTATGAATATCAGCAAGCCAGGCCCTGGATGCATGAAGATCTTTTTGCTCCTTTCGATTTTGCAATACTAAAAACAGAAAAGGAGCTTGAAAAGGAAAAAGAAGAACTTTTAAGTGACTTTAAACATTTTTACAGTATTGATCACAACGTTTATAATGAACAACAAAAAAAACTGCAAAACAAGTTTGAAAAAGAATGGCAGGAAGCTTACGGAAATTATGACGAAGCTATTAAAAAGAAAAATTCAACTCTGGTATTTGACATATTAAATCATATTTTTTATGAAAAAGGAATAATACTTATCGATGACACATTAGCTGATAAGGGACCTGAGTATGAAATAATACTTCGCGACGGGCAGGTTGCAGAGGTGAAAGAATTATCTGATTTTTATTCAATTACTGAAGCTTATGAATATGTTAACGAAACTCTTGAAGAAGCCCAAGAAGAAAAAGATCATATTGATGCAGAGTTTTTAAGGCCTTTGTTAGAATCTGTATTAACACATAATATTTTTTATGATAAACAATTGAATGAAAAAGCATTGAAAGAAAAGTTGGAAAGCATTTCACCTACAAGAGGAATGATACGCCAGGGCGAAAAAATTATTTCCAAGGGTGAATTGGTAACATCCGATAAGTCCCAGGTTTTAAAGTCATTTGAAGCCGAATATAATCGTCAAATAGGTGATTTATCTGTTAACTACATTGTTTATGCCGGGCAATTTATTTTGGTAAGCATCTCGATAGTTGTTTTAAGCCTCTTTTTAAAAACATTCCGAAAAGACATATACGCAGATAATCGCAAGATACTTTTAATTTTGGTATCAATACTATTTATGGTGCTACTTACAAGTTTAATGGTAAAACACAATATTGATTTGCTTTATCTTGTACCTGTTTGTATAATCCCTATTGTTATGCGATCTTTTTTTGATAACAGGTTAGCATTATACGTACATATTATTACTATCATACTTATTGGTTTTATGGTGCCTAAAAGCTTTCAATTTGTATTTTTACAATTCATTGCCGGTATTATAGCTATTTTGAGCATGGTAACACTAAGAAGGAGATCTCAGTTATTTTATACTGCTGGCTTAATATTCTTAACTTATTCTGCGGTTTTTACCGGACTTTCGTTAGCACAAACAGGTATTTTTGCCGAAATAGAATGGATGAATTACATGTATTTTGCAGGCAGCGCTGCATTAACACTTTTTGCATACCCAATAATATTTATGATGGAAAAAGTATTTGGAATGTCAACGGATTTTTCATTACTGGAGTTATCTGATACCAACAACAAGCTACTTCGTGATTTAAGCATGAAAGCACCTGGAACATTTCAGCATTCATTGCAAGTAGCAAATCTATCAGAAGAAGCAGTTATTAAAATTGGAGGCAATCCATTACTTGTACGCACAGGTGCACTATACCACGATATAGGCAAAATGGATTCACCTATGTATTTTACCGAAAACCAATCCTCCGGAATTAATCCGCACGATGAACTTACATATGAAGATAGTGCTCGCATAATAACTGATCATGTTATAAAAGGTGTTGAAAAAGCAAGAAAACATAATTTACCGGAATACATAATAGATTTCATCAGAACCCATCATGGCACAACAATGGCAAAATATTTCTATTCGATGGCAAGCAAAGAAAGAAATCCTGCTGAAATTGATCGCAAAAAGTTTACTTACCCCGGACCAAAACCATTTAATATAGAAACTGCCGTTCTTATGATGGCTGATTCGGTTGAAGCAGCCTCAAAAAGCCTTAGCAAACCTGATGAAGATTCTATAAACAAACTTGTAGATAAAATTATTGACAGCCAGGTAGAGGAAAATCAATTTGATAATGCAAATATTACTTTTAAAGATATTACAACAGTAAAAAAAATATTTAAGCAAAAATTAAATAATATTTTTCATATCAGGATCGCATATCCTTCAGATAACTAATATCAATTTTTCGAGAACACTCCAACAGATATTCAAGTGTATCAGGGCCCTTGTTAAATAACAGATCAATTATACTTAAATTTGGTTTAAAACCATATTTTTGATCAAAAACCTGTTGGTAAGCCGGCATTTTTATTATGGATAACATACTGCAATTTGTTGACTTAGGACTTATTGATATACGAAAATCAACAAAATCCGAAATATTTTTTTCAAAATAATTTGTAAAATTTATGTTTTTAGCCATTCCTGTTTCTGATAAAAGCGTATTTAATAAATAATAATTAAAATCGAGCAATTTGCATGTTTGTTTTCGAAAAAACGGTTCGAGAAAGTCCTGGTAATATAAAAAAAAAGGTGCATTGCGATAAGCAGTACAAATAGCTCTCCAATGATTACGCTGCCAATGTTGTTTGTAACTGATTAAAACTTCATTTGTTTTTGAATATTTACCCATAGGCTTTATAACAGGTATATGAAGGGATTCAACACCATTGCACGAGTATATATAACAACGGTTGCGATAAGTTTGTTTAGGATATGTTTCATGAGCTTCGATCAAGACATTATCACTCAAAAGCATAAAAACAAAATACTCAATCGGTGGCAGGTAAGCTGTCGAAAATAATGCGTTTTTTATTTTATGTCCGGGCATAAATTTTTAGTTTTGAGACATTTACTTTTAATTAGCAATAGTAAAAAGCTATTTGTATGTGTGTGACCTTTCCTAAATTTGATGTGGTTTTCTCCTGCTATTATCTTCTCAAGCTCTTAATTTCTCCAGAAAGCTCTCGAAAACAACAGAAGAACAGTAAATAGTTCCAACCTGCCAAGGAGCATTAAAAACGATAGAAACCATTTTCCGGCTACAGGAATGTGAGCATAGTTATCAACCGGTCCAACACTTCCTATACCAGGACCAACATTCCCAATTGTAGCGGCTACAGAACCAACAGCAGAAATAAAATCAAGACCCATTACCGTCATAATAGCCGACCCAGCAGCAAATACCAAAACATATATCAAAAAGAAAGCCAGGAAATTTTGAATAATTTCTTTGGGGATCGGCTTAGCGTTAATTCTGACAGGGATCACAGCCATAGGATGGATTAACCTTTTAAACTCCAAAGAAGTATTTTTTAACAAAACCAAATGACGTATCATTTTTATGCCTCCTGATGTACTACCTATACAACCACCAGCAAACATCAATAAAAATAAAGCAAACCATAAAAATTCCTTCCACAGAAGATAATCAGTGCTGATATATCCTGTTGTAGTAACAATAGTAACAATCTGAAATAAACTATGACGGAATGACTCTTCAAGATTAGTATCGTGCAAAAAAAATACAGTAACAGTAAATATTAAAGTGAAACTTGCTATGATAATAAGATAAAACCGCAATTCATCATTTCTGAAAAATTTATCAAATTTACCTTTAATCAAAAAATAATGTAATGCAAAATTGATGCCGGCAATGATCATAAATAAAATAATCACATATTGAATAATAGATGAATACCCGGCTATACTGTCATTTTTGGGAGAAAAGCCACCGGTTGACATAGTAGTCAAAGCATGGCAAAAAGATTCAAAAAAATTCATACCACTTATATTCAAAAGAATAAGCAATATAATTGTTAATGAAAAGTAAATACCCCATAATCTTTTTGCAGTCTCTTTAATTCGGGGATGTAATCGATTAGGGGTTGTACCGGGTGCTTCAGCAATAAAAAGCTGCATACCTCCAACTCCCAGAATAGGCAGTATTGCAAGAGTCAACACGATTATGCCTACACCCCCCAACCACTGAGTGAGGCTGCGCCAAAACAACAATCCTTTTGAAACTACCTCTATATCCTCCAGGATAGTTGCTCCGGTGGTTGTAAATCCCGAAATAGTCTCAAAAAATGCATCAGTGTATGAAGGAATTGCTCCTGACAAATAAAAAGGTAAAGAGCCAAATATTGAAATACCAATCCAGGTAAAAGTTACAATTATATAACCTTCTTTTTTACCAATATTTCTATGGTCATATCTCCTGGTTAAAATAAATAATATAAAGCCGCTTAATAAAGTTATTCCACAACTTAAAAAAATCGCCCTTGTAGCTATGGGTTCTTCATAATAAATCGACCATACTGCTGAAAGCAAAATAAACCCCGATAATATCATCAAGAGTATCCCAATAAATTTTACTATCAGGCGAAAATTTATATCCGCTTGTTTCGGCATTTAAAATAATTTTAAAACATTTTATCAACAGCATAAAAAGCTTTTGGCAAAGCAAAAACCACTACTTTGTCTCCGGGTTGCACATGAAAATCACCGGTTGCTATATATCCCTTATTATTTCTAATTGCTCCACCAATTATTGCATTCTTGGGAAATTTTAATTTTCTTATAGGTTTTTTGGTTATAGGTGATTTTTCTTTTGCCACAAACTCAAATACTTCAGCGTCAATACCTGTTAAACACTTGGTTGAAACAACTTCGGCAGTCATAGTAAAGCGAATAATATAACTTGCTGTAGCAAGTTTTTTATTTATAATGGTATCTATACCAATATTTTGTGATATTTCAATAAAATCAAGATTTTCTACAAGGGCTATTGTTTTCTTTACTCCATATTTGCGTGCAAGCAAGCAACTTAAAATGTTTGTTTCAGAATTATTGGTAACTGCCACAAAAGCATCCATTGACCTGATACCTTCATCTTCAAGCAAATTAATATCACGCGCATCACCATTAATTATCAAAGTATTTTTTAAAGATTCAGTAAGCTCCTTAGCACGCTCAATGCTTGTATCAAAAAGTTTAACATTAAATTTTTTCTCGAGATTTTTTGCAGCCAGACTCCCTACAGTCCCGCCTCCAACAATCATAATATTTGATATGGTAAAATGTTTTTTACCCCCAAGCTTAAGCAAATGATCTATTCCCTCAGGTTTTGTGCAAACATACGCCATATCTCCTTCCTGAAAAACATCATGCCCCTTAGGAATAAATGTCTCTGCACGCCGGTGAATAGCAACTGCACGGTAATCCAACTGTTTATAATCGTGCGCTATTTCATTCAATGATTTATTTAATACAAGTGCATCTTTATCAAGCCTGATCAGCATAAGAGATAGTTGACTTTCAGAAAAATCAAAAATTTCAGTAGCTGCAGTATGCTTAATTAAATTTGAAATATCCTTTGCAGTAATCTTTTCAGGCGACAAAAGGTAATCTATACCCAAATCCTTAAAATATGCCTTATTCTTATCTGTAACATATTCAGGATCATTAACCTTAGCTATACACTTTTTGGCTCCCAATCGTTTACCTATAATAGCAGTAAGTAAATTAAGCCTGCCATCAATATTCAAGCTAATAAGTAAGTCAGCTTTTTTGACATTGCCGTCATTTAAAACTTTTATAGAAGTTGAAATACCTTCTACCGTCATTAAATCTGTTTGGGATTCAACCATCTTTAAAAGTTCACGGTTTGGACAAATCAGTGTAATATTGTGATTTTCAACAGAAAACAGCTTACACAAATGTAACGCCATTTCACTGTCACCAACAATGAGTATATTCATCTTCCAAAAAATAAAGGATTATAAATATATTTTTGTGCAAATGTAATTGGTTTTTGATTTCATTTTAAAATATTTAGTAAGCTAGTAAAAAAATTATCAGAAGTTTTTTTATAAAAAAAATCCTGGCTACAAAAAAATTGATTTATCCCGCACCAGAATACTACTAAAATATATAAACTGCATGTTCTTAGGTTTATTGATTTTATTAATAGATAAGGTCATTAATGTCTGATTAAAATTATTAAAAATGTATATTTTCCTTTAATAACAGTCATTGCAAAAAAGCATCAAAAAATTGATTTAAAAACACTTAGATTTTCACGGTAAATGCAACTTAAAGGGATTTAATTAAAATAGATATTTTCAAGAATGGGAAGAGGTAAAACCTCCTCCCATCTCTTGAAGGTTTTCATTAATTTTACCCCCTAA
>PUKZ01000139.1 GCA_003550725.1 Bacteroidales bacterium
AGAAAATTTATAGAAGAAGTTTTTCCGTTTTTTAATCTTGTTATTGCCAGGGAAAAGCAATCATTAAAAAACCTTGAAGCCGTTTTTGGAAAAAATGATAAAATTGCCTGCTATCCCGATTTTACAAATATTTATCAACCCAAACTGCCTGAAAAAGAAAAAGAGGTTTTTTCGAAATACCATGACAGGGTCTGCATTATACCAAATAAAAAAATGATAACACATACAGAAGATAATGCTAAAGATGTATATGTCAATTTTCTGTCATCATTGGCTTTTATGCTTCATGAAAAAGGCCATAAGCCATATTTTTTAAATCATGAAGGAAAAGAAGATGAGGAGCTAATTAGGGAAATAATTAATAACAGCGGGAATAGTTTTGAATACCTCACCGGTTTAAACGCAGACCAGGTAAAATGGATAATTGGGCAAAGCAAATTATGCATAACTTCAAGGTTTCACGGGCTTGTAAGCGCTTTATCTCAGGATGTTCCTGCTTTTTGTACCTCCTGGAGTCATAAATATGAAGAATTGTTAAAGGATTATCAGTTTGAAGAAGGGTTGCTGGATTATAAAAAAAGCAGGGAAAATATTGATAAAGTTGCTTCCATTTTAGAAAACCCCGATGATTATAATAATATTAAGACCATTATCACAAAAAACTCAACCATCCAAAAAGAAAAAACGGAACAAATGTGGAGAGAGATCGGGATGATTATAACTTAATGCCATGATACATAAACTCTTGGCGGGCTTTGCGATGAATGGTTCTTTTTACCACAGGGTTTTTTAGTCTACAGATTTACCCCGTGGGATTTATTATTATCAAACGGGGTAAACACAGACGAAAAACCATCGGGCATAGGAATTTCCATCTTCCGAAGGAAATGGAAACTTCCACATCAGCGGAACTTCCAGCTTCCGGATAAATAAGGTGGTTTTTTGTTGTCGAGAAAAATTTTTATGCTTTGCATTTTACCTTGGGTTGCATATTCCGGTCTAAACTGTACACCCCATTCTGGTGAAACTGTACACCCCATTCTGGTGAAACTGTACACCCTATTCGGGTGAAACTGTTAAAGATATAGTAAACTGTAGCACCTTCGATATTCAAAATTGTACAACTTTGTAAAAAATTGTTCCATTGTTAAATCGTTAAATTGTTTGCACTGTGAAATCTGAGGTTAGGATGTATTTTACAGGGGTTAAATTGTTCACCCTGTGAAGTCCTTCGTTAATAGTGTTTTACAGGGATTCAATTGTTTCTATGGTGGTTTTTAGAACATCAACAATGAAACAATGTAACAATGTAACAATGCAATGGTATGATGTTTTTTGTAATTTTGGGATACTAACACACTTAATCCAAGCCCCCTCCTGATTTGCTCAAAAATTCATAAAAATTGTCTGAATTGATCAAATGATTTTCAGAATCAGGATAAGCTTTTTTAAAAGTAAGAGGTATCTTTAATTTGCTTTTTTTCCATTTAATTTCATAAGCATTAAGCTTCCCCTGAAATTCTTCAATATAATCTATTTCTTGTTGCTGTGTTGTGCGCCAAAAATATGTGGAAACATCCATATTGTTGTTTTTTAGAAATTTTATCCGTTCGCTGAGGATAAAATTCTCCCATAATGAGCCCCAATCGGTTCTTGTATTTATTAAGTTAAAATTACCGAGAATAGCATTACGTATGCCATTATCGTAAAAATAAATTTTCTTCCCTTTCCGAATCTCATTTCTTACGTTCCTGCTGTAAGAACTAATCTGAAAAATCACATAAACCTTTTCTAATAAACTTATATATTTTTCAATGGTTTCGCTTTTAACCTTCAGCAAGTTGCCTATCTCATTGTATGATACTTCACTGCCGACCTGCAGTGCTAAAGTTTTAAGTATTTTTTCAAGTAATACCGGCTTCTTAATACCTTCAAGTATCAAAAGGTCTTTGTATAAATAACTGCCTGCTATTAGTTTTAAAAGCTCTGTTTCATTCCCACTTGCTTTAACTATTTCAGGGTAATAACCATAAACTAACCTGTGCTCAATCATCCTGGTCTCAGCAAGCATCCCATGATCGTTAACCATTTCTTCAAAAGACAAAGGAAACAGATGGAATTCAAATTTTCTACCCGTTAAAGGCTCATTTACCATATTGATAAGCTCAAAAGCCGAAGAGCCGGTTGCAATAACCTGTACATCCTTTATCTGGTCAGTGATAAGCTTAATAGTTAATCCCACATCTTCAACACGCTGTGCCTCGTCTATGACAACAATTTTACTGTCGCCTATGAATGCTCTTAATTTTGCCGATGTAGTATTTGATAGCAACTCTCTTACATCAGCCTCATCCCCGTTAAAATACAACACTTTCTCCTGAGTTTGGCTGGTGATTTTTTCAACAAGAGTAGTTTTGCCTACCTGGCGTGCACCATAAATAATTATAGCTTTTCCTTTAAATAAACGGTCTTTAATATTTTGTTCAATTATTCGTTGTATCATTCATTTTTTTTATTTTGATTAGAATACAAATATAATAAAATTATATTGTAACGGAAAATAATTATAATATAATTCCTTTTGCTCGCAAAAGTCGATAACCAGAAAGAATAAGGTTATAAGGTTTGAGTTTGGTGGGGTGGAAAATTTTGTACTACTAAGGTTAAAGAATTGATAAGGTTTTTTTTAATCTATACGTAGGGATGCCATCCCTGAATTTAATATACAAGCAGAAGTTTGAATCTTATTACGGTTCAAAATAATATAGGGATGGCATCCCTTTGGCTTCAGAAATCTCCTGTCATATGAATTTCCATATCCCGAAAGCATTCGGGAATGGAAAATTCCGGATAAACATATAAACATAGATAATTATCCCCGGACTCATTATACAAAACATGATTAGAAATTCAACAATGGAACAATAGAACAATAGAACAATAGAACAATGAAACCTATACTTCTTTCAGCCCGGGACTTCGACCAAGCATAAGCAAAGAAACAATTGAACAATGTAACAATACTCCCTCCCTTTTCAAAAATTTACCGTAATTTTGCAGCAAACAGCCTAAAACAAAAATGAACGTCTCAATTATAATCCCTGCTTATAATGTAGAAAAATACCTGGAAGAATGTGTTCACTCTGCCTTGGCTCAAACTTATGACGGTGTTAAGGAAATAATTATTGTAGACAATAACTCAACTGACAACACTTTGCAAATCGCTGAAAAGCTTAAAGCAAAGCATAGCGAAAAAATAAAAGTCCTGCAACAGAAAAAGCAGGGTGCAAATGCAGCCCGTAACATGGGTTTAAAAAACTCTACCGGCGAGTGGATACAGTTTCTGGATGCTGATGATCTGTTGTTGCCGGGTAAGATAAAGCACCAGGTTGATATACTGAAAGAAAAAAAAGATAAAGAACCTTCCTTTATTATATCAGCTACAATAAAAGCAGCACATCACAAAATATACCGGACTAATGTAAAAGAAGATAATCCCTTTTTTAATCTGCTTTTATCAGGTGAAGGAAGGGCAGGTAATACTTGCGCAAATCTTTGGAATAGATCGGTGCTAGATAAAATCAACGGCTTTGATGAAACCCTGCCTTCAAGCCAGGAAATGGATCTTATGTTCAGGATGTTGCTTGAAAACCCTCTATTAGCATACGACCATAAGCATAATTCAATAATTAGGCAGCGTGATGACGACAGCCAAATATCCCACAGGAAAAACTACAGGAAAAATAAAAAGGTAGCATTGCAGGAAAAAACGAAAATTATCAGGCATATTGCTAATAATTATCCGGGGTTTTTTAAGGATAGAAAAATAGAAGTTAAAGCTTTATACCAAAGCTATGTTTATCACTTGCTAAAAGAACCAAGTGAATTTAATATCGAAACTTTAAGGTTTTTGAATAAGTATATGTATGAGCCCTGGTATTTGAAGGGTTTTAAAAATAAGAAGTGGAGGTATTGGGTTGAGATGAGGGTGGCGTGGGTAAGTTCAACAAAATTTTATAATATGCTTAGAAATTAAATTACGTATTTTGAATGGTAACAGAAAAACAACCCCAATATTACGATAATCTTTTTCAAACAGAGAAAGATTACCAGGTAAGCTACCGGCAATCATATTA
>PUKZ01000113.1 GCA_003550725.1 Bacteroidales bacterium
TGTAACTGAAGTTCGCCCGGCAAAAAAAAGCCCGGATTTTGACCGGGCTTTTGGTGATTCCGCCAGGATTCGAACCTGGGACCCACAGCTTAGAAGGCTGTTGCTCTATCCAGCTGAGCTACGGAACCATATTTTTCTCAAATTTTGTGCAAAGATACAAAAGTTTTTCTATCCAAAAAAATACAAATTCATGCACTACTTAATATTTTACCAATTCATAAATATTTGTATGTTAAATATAAAACCTATATATTTGAAGCTTAAAGTTTTTACTTTTACCCAAATTTCTGAATCGGAATAAGATATTATTACAACTAACATATCGGTTAACCGGCAAAAAAATTACCAAAACAAAATACAGTGAAAGTAATCATTGCAGAAGCTGATGGATACCTGGGCAGGAATATTTCTTTATTGTTACTTCAAAAAGGTCATAAAGTAATTGCAGTAGCTAATGATAAAAAACAGATCGAATTTTATCATCCAAACCTTATTGTAATAGAAAAAGAATCTATTCACCACAATGAAATCAAGTTAAAAGCCGACTCAGCTATAAATTTACCCCCCGGTGAGCAGAAATCAAAGTTTGCAGGACAAAAAAAAGAAGACAATGGAAAGTTTGATTTTAATGTAATAGCAGAAAAAAGCAATGTTAACCACTTGCTATACCTTACAACTATTTTAGATAAAAATTTTATCGAAACAAAACCCGGCAAAGCATCTCATGGACTAAAAAAAGGCAATTTTGCCACTACCTTTCTACACTCTGATTTTATAATAGGTTCGGGTAGTCCTTCTTTTGAAATTGGAAGAAATGTAGTTGAAAAAATACCTGTTATGATTTTACCGTATTGGGTAAAAGCTCCCTGCACTTACACAGGAATAGATGAACTGCTTGAAAAGATAGAAAAAATTTGTGGAAATAAAGATTATTTCAATAATTCATATACTTTGGGAAATAAAAATATTATAAACCCGGCTGATATGTTAAAAACATATGCCAAAACAAGAGGAATGCTAAGACTTAATATTCCTTTTCCATTTCCGGCAGTAAGATTGTATAGTTATTTACTGAGTATTATTGCTTTAATCCCTATAGATCAGGCATTAAACCTTATCAAAGAATTAAAATACCGATATAAAAACCGCAAATTTCAAAAACAACCCGACATTGTTACACATCTTAGCTATAGTGAATCATTAAAGCTTGCTTTAGGATTTACATCTGCTTTAAAAATCACAAAAAAAACACCCGGGCCGACTTCTATAGCCGTTGATTCATATGCTTTTGAAGGCTATAATAACACACCCGTTCATGGGTGTTTCAATACAGCAACTGAAAAAAATATCCCCGTTAAAAAAATTGATGATTTACTTAAAAGGATAAACTCAATCGGGTATAATAACAAATTATTTTATACTAATTGGCTTTGGCATTTTAGAGGATGGACAAACTGGATAATAAAAGCAAAAATTGAAAAAAGTGATAAGTTTGAAATAAACAAAGATGATAAAATAGACTTCTGGAAAGTCCACATAGCTGACAATGAAAATTATCATTTTTTGTTATACGCTGACCTTTTCCTGCCGGGGGAAGGTTGGCTTGAATTCAGAATCATCGACGGCAAAAAGGGTTATAAATTAAAACTATCGCTTATTTTCAGGCCGCTCGGTTTTAGCGGTCGCTTTTACTGGCTCACAACAAAACTTTTAAACTATATTGTATTAAAAAAAATAAAACACAGTCTGTTGTCAAACTTGCTGCAACAAAAATATGACTATAAAAAATAAATTATATAATTTTTAATGCAGTAAATTTTAACAACTTTAATGGTATAAAAATGATTATACCCTATCATAATAGGTTTTTATGTAAAAAATAGAAGGTGAAATATACATTTAAACAGAAAAAACGGCACTAAATCTTTGGAAAAACATAAAATTTTTATTTGTACAGCCTGAAAACATTTATTAAGTTTGCAAACTATATGTTAAATTTTTTTATTTAATTTTTTATTTAACTTGTAAATCTTTTTTAATAAAAGATCGTCAAAGAAAGGATATGTTGAAAATAGCAGATATAAAAATTATATCTAAGCATGTTTAACTAAAACTATAATCTATGAATCACAAAACAATTACCAGTTTACTTTTATTTGCATTTTTATGCTGCATTGGTTCCTTTTCTTCATTTGCAAATGAAGATGAAAATGAAGACTTTTTAAACATTGGAGGGGCAGTTCGCTATAACGTCGCTAGCGAGCATTACGAAACCGATGCTACAGCAACTGACACTTATGCAACCTGGGATACCTGGAGGCTAAATGTGGCAGCCAGTTACAGCGACGTTACTCTTAATTTTGAATATCGTTTTTACCCAACATTCAACACACACTTTATACACCATGGTTACCTGGGTTATAATTTCTCTGATGACCTGAATATGCAACTTGGTGTTACCCAGGTGCCTTTTGGCAACCTGACTTTCAATTCACACAGTTGGTGGTTTCTCACACCTTATTATGTAGGTTTGGAAGATGACTACAACATGGGGCTAAAATTTGATTATGACATTGGTGAAAATTTCAATGTTAAAGCAGCCTACTTCCGTCAATCAGAGCCGGCCGGCCCCGCATACGGGCAAGCAAGCTTTGGTGGCCCCGGAGCCGGAACATATTCCTATAACGTTATACCAGATACTGATGGTGTACTTTCTGACACAACATCACATTTACGTGAACTAAATCAGTTTAATATTCGTTTAGGATATACGATATTTGATAATACTGAAATTGGATTTTCAGGACAAATGCAGGGTCTTTATAATTCTGTTCTTGAAGAAACTGAATATGGCCATGCAATTGCGGGGCACATCAATTCTGACATTGGCAATTTAAATTTAAAGCTTCAGTACATCAACTATGATTATGCTGCCAAAGATGACGCAGGTAATACAGTTGACCGTGTACAAATGGGTGCCTACGGCGATCCCTATTATGGCGATGGAGTCGCTGCAAGAGCTGACATTATTACAGCCGGAATTGGCTATGGCATAGATGTTGAGCTTGGCCCCATCAGTAATATTCAACCTTATGTTAACTACTCACTAATGACAAAAGACGGCAAAATAAACGGTAAGGATTTCGAGGACACACATATGTTAGTTCCCGGATTTTTAATTACCGCCGGAAATATATTCACTTATGTTGATTTTGCAATGGGTAAAAATCATCCATGGCTTACAAATCATTTTGGAACCGGGCTTGGTGCAGGCCATCTTGATGAGCAAGGAGAACCTGTTCCGGTTGATGACCTGGATTGGAATACCCGCTTTAATATCAATATAGGATATTACTTTTAATAATTAACCACAAAAAAGGAGGAACATTTTATGAAAACTCTAAAGAAAATTAAAACCAAAATTGCTGGGTTATCAGCAATTATCGTAGGGTTATTTGCTGTATTTAGTTTTAATTCCTGCGCACCTGAAGTTGATGAGATTAAGCTGGGCTATGTAATGTGGGATTGCGCTAATGCTTCCACACATGTTGTAGCTGCTTTAATCGAAGATGAACTTGGGAAAAAAGTAGATGTTACATCTGTAGATGCAGGCCCTATGTGGACCGGTATGGCACGAGGCGACTTTGATGCCATGAATTGTGCATGGCTGCCCGCTACACACGAAGCTTATTATGAAGAATACAAGGATGATGTTGTCAATTTGGGGCCCAACCTTGATGGTGCAAGAATAGGGTTGGTTGTTCCCGCGTATGTAGACATTGAATCTATTGAAGATCTGAAAGATTATGTTGATGAGTTTGACGGGAAAATCACAGGTATCGATCCTGGAGCAGGCATCATGGCAGCTACTGAAGATGCTATCGAGAAGTATGAACTGGATGAATTTGACCTGGTTGAAGGATCTGACGCAGCTATGACAGCCGCCCTTGAACGTGCTATTGATCGTGATGAATGGATAGTGATCACAGGGTGGACGCCACACTGGAAATTTGCTTCACACGATCTAAAGTATCTTGAAGATCCTAAAAACGTTTTTGGTGATGCAGAGCATATCGCTACAATAGTCACACCAGAACTTGAAGAACAACATCCCGATGTTTTTACACTGCTCGACAATTTTTACTGGACACCGGAAGAAATTGGAGTGGTAATGGGATACATCGAAGATGGAATTGATCCTTTCGATGCAGCCAGAAAATGGATATCCGAAAACCCTGAAAGGGTTGAAGAATGGCTGCCATAAACCATTAAACAAGGGGGGGTGTAACTCTTACACCCCCTTGTTTTTTATAATCATTATTAATTTTCTTTACTTCCAAATTTCCCTGTTGCATTTATACCCGCTCTTAAACATAATAGGATCAACAATTTGCCAGTGAAATTTGAGAACGTGGGGTAAGCTATTAATCACATGTTGTAATAAAATAAAACCTACAATATAACCAATTATATGGAAGAAAAAATTGTTATTAAAAACCTGGCAAAAATTTTTGGCAACAATCCCTCCAAAGCACTTAAAGCACTGAAAGAAGGATTATCAAAAGAGAAAATTCTCAAAGAATTAAAACAAATAGTTGGGGTCCATGATGTTTCTTTTACGGTGCGAAAAAAAGAAATATTTGTCCTGATGGGTTTATCAGGAAGTGGAAAATCAACTTTACAACGGCTAATCAACCGTCTTCACGAACCCACTACCGGCGAAATAATTATAAACGGCACAGATATCACCAAACTCGATAATAATGAATTGCGTGAGTTTAGAAGGAAAAACTTTTGCGGTATGGTTTTTCAAAATTTTGCAATTCTACCACATAGAACGGTTTTGGGCAATGTAGAATTTGGTTTGGAATTACAAGGCGTTAGCAAAGAAGAGCGCCAAAAGAAAGCTATGGAAATAATTAAACAAGTAGGCCTTGATGGTAATGAAAACAGCTATCCAAGTCAGCTTTCAGGGGGGATGCAGCAACGTGTCGGACTGGCCAGGGGTTTAACAGTCGATGCCGACATCATGTTAATGGATGAAGCTTTTAGTGCACTTGATCCACTTATAAGAAGACAAATGCAAGACGAATTGCTTGAGCTTCAAGACAAAATGCAAAAAACAATCATTTTTGTAACGCATGATCTGGATGAAGCTTTCCGCCTAGGCGACCGTATTGCCATAATGAAAGACGGACGAATTGTACAAATTGGAACAGCAGAAGATATTATCTCCAAGCCCGCCGATGATTATGTTAAAGCCTTTGTAGAAGATATGGACCGGTCAGCAGTTCTAACTGCAGGAACAATCATGCAGCCTGTTAAAGAAACAGCATTTATCAACGATGGCCCCAGGACTATACTTCGAAAAATAAGGAAAAATGCTCTTACCGGCATTATTATGACAGATACAAAAAAAACAATAAAAGGATATATAATCGCAAAAGAACTTGTAGAATATATTAACAAACATAAGGAAAAAGAAAATATTCCTTTTGATGATTCCTTACTACATGATGTAACTAAAGTGGATAGCGAAATGCCACTTAATGAAGTTATTAATATATACTCTGATAACAGGTACGGACCTCTTGCCGTAACCAATAAGCAAAATAAACTTTTAGGTGTTATTGTTAAAGGCTCTGTAATAACAGCCTTATCTGAAGACTTTGAGCCGGAAAATTCTTAATTATAAACATTATAAAACTTGATACAATATGTTTCCATTTCGAATACCTATTAAAGACTGGATCTCTGATGCTGTAGACTTCCTGGTAAGTGAACTTGGGGTAATATTTGACGGAATCAGTGCTTTTGTTTACTTTTTGGTTGACAACCTGAAAGACGGCATGCTTGCCCTCCACCCCATAATACTTATTTTGCTTATTGCCGCTCTCACATGGTATATGGCCGGATGGAAAATCAGCATTTTTGCAGCTCTCGGATTATTACTTGCTGAAAATATTGGGCTATGGCAAGCTTTCGTTGAAACCTTATCACTGGTATTAACTGCTGAAATACTGGTAATGGTTATAGGCTTGCCTTTGGGTATTTATGCAGCTAAAAGCGATAGATTCAACTCCATAATACGCCCTGTACTCGACTTTATGCAAACCATGCCTGCTTTTGTATATCTTATCCCTGCCGTAATGTTCTTTGGTTTGGGATTAGTTCCCGGAGTTGTAGCAACCTTCGTTTTTGCTTTACCACCACTTATACGTCTTACAAATCTGGGCATCAGGCAAGTACCTAAAGAATTGACTGAAGCAGCTGATGCTTTTGGGGCTACTAACATGCAAAAACTTTTTAAAGTGCAAATACCTGTCGCAAAACCTACTATTATGGCAGGTGTTAACCAATCGATCATGTTAGGGCTTTCAATGGTCGTTATAGCTGCTATGATCGGTGCAGGCGGATTAGGAGCCGACGTGTTGCGAGGAATACAACGCCTGCAGGTAGGCCAGGGCTTTGAAGCCGGACTGGTTGTCGTAATTCTTGCAATTATACTAGACCGTATAACCGCAGGATTTGGTCAAAGAAAATCACAGCCGGAATAATAATCCTAACATACAAAAAAGGGCTGTTTATCAATAACAGCCCTTTTTGATTATATAAATAACAAAAAAATCATACAATTTTTTTGTAAAATAAAAAAAGTAATCTATCTTTGCAAAGCTTTTTGAAAAACCAAGATATAAATAAACCAGGTCCGGTAGTTCAGTTGGTTAGAATGCCTGCCTGTCACGCAGGAGGTCGCGAGTTCGAGTCTCGTCCGGACCGCCAAAAGCCCGCCTAAAAAGCGGGCTTTTTTTGTATATTGTGGTATATTATTATAGGTATTTTCTAAAATTGCACGCATTTCAGTGCCCTGATACGCTGGAAACAAGGTTTTCACTATATATCAACCAACATTTTTTCAAGTGATACAAGGATCTTAATCATAAAAAACCTCCTCTCCGTACAACTCCAAAAACATTCCTGCACCAATATAAATCCACCCATAAGCACAAAAACCTAATACTTATATAAACCTTGCGATATACCGATGGGAAAAATTGATGATTTTTATTTACAATTTACACACCCTATCTCACTAACTTATTTATTATATTTGATAAAAAATATATAGATATAGAATGACTGATAAAAAACTTGATATAAAGACACTTGAGGGTTGGTTATGGGATGCCGCATGTAAAATTAGAGGAGAAACAGATGCCCCAAAATACAAAGATTATATTTTACCACTGATCTTCCTGAAAAGCTTGTCTGATGCTTTTGAAGATGAAATAGAAAAAAAGAAGTCGATGAAAAAGTTGACGAAATATTAAAAAACTTGTTTTGAATGACTAACTGAAATCATGGCTATAACAAAAAAGCAAATAGAACAATATAGTTGTTAAAGTACCGGAAGGTTTACAAAAACCTTACTCTATTAATGGAAAGTTCTTTTTAAGAACCGGCCCGAATTCACAGCAATTAAGCAGGGATGAAGTGCAGGATTTTTTCAAAAAAGAAAGGCGTATTTTTTTTGATGAATTGATTAATAAAGAGTTTTCAATTGAAAAAGACATCAATGAAGAAGCATTTAACCGTTTTAAAACCTTTTTGGGAGTAAGCGATGTTCTGGATAAGAAGGAACTTCTAAATAACCTTGACCTTCTGGATAATACGCATTTGAAAAATGCCGGGGTGTTATTCTTCAGCAAACGAGTTACCCGTTTTATACGTACTGCAACAATCACTTGCGTGTTGTACCAGGGTTTTGATAAATACAAAGTGCTGGACAGCAAAGAGTACGATGCCGATATTTATACCAATTTTACTGATGCAATCAATTATCTTAAATCTAAGTTAAATACCGAATATATTATTAAAGGCGGACCCCGGGAAGAAAGACTGGAACTACCGGAAGAGGCATTGAGAGAAGCCGTATTGAATGCAATTGCACACCGGGATTATTATTCTACCGGCAATATCCAGGTAGGTATTTATAAAGACCGTGTAGAGATTGACAATCCGGGCGGACTGGTAGGTAAGATGAAAGTTGAGGAATTATTTGGCAGAAGCCTGCCACGGAATCCATTGCTTTTTGGCTTGATGCAGCGCATAAGCCTGGTAGAAAAAATCGGGTCGGGTTTGATGCGAATTCAAAATGCTATGAAGGAATACGGTTTGCCCGATATTGAGTTTGAAGCTGATGAAAATTGGTTTAAGATTATATTCAGAAGGCCGGAAGAGGAAACTGCCGAACAAGATGAAAAAACTAGCGAAGGAATTAGGGAAGAAACTAGGGAGAAAACTAGGGAGAAAATATTAAGTTTGATTAGAAAGAAACCAGAAATAACTACAAAGGAGTTAATTGAAGTAACGGGATTAACCCGCAGAGGTGTTGAATGGAATTTAGACAAATTAAAAAAAGAGGGTACCATTAAACGAAAGGGGGCAAAGAAAAGCGGTTATTGGGAAATAAAATAATATTTTTTTACTGTGGAATAAACTGTGGAATAAACTGTGGAATAAACTGTGGAATAAAAGTGATAAATGCTTGTTTGTCAATAAATAAAAGATAATGCTAATATGAAACCCTCATCTACAACAGTTTGCAAAAGAAAATAAATAAGCATGAGGGTTCCATGGGCTAAAAACAAAAAAGCATATATTAACCAAAATAATTTATTAGAAATCAAAACTTTAAACACATTTTTTATAAATGAAATAACTGTGGGATAAAACGTGATGAAATGTGACAATGATAAAATATTAAATGAAGAGTTAGATGGTTTGAAAGGTGGTATAGAAGGTAGTATAGAAAACACTATATTTCATGAATTGAGTATAAAACAAGTAGGGGTATTAAAGCTTATTAAAGAAAATCCGAGCATTACAATTGATGAAATTGCCCGAATATGTCTCTATATTTTCCTTATCCTTATTTTATTTTTTGTGATTGTTATAAAATAATGGTATGGATTATTATAATAGTTGTCAAGTATTTGGTCAACGTTTTCGTCAATGATAATCATAACGTTTCAAGAATATCTTCATTAGCAATCAAGTCTGCTGCATATTCAAGTGCTGCAAATATTTGTTCTTTTCCCAAATGAGGATAACTTTTTAAGATGTCATCAATATCGTATCCTTCTGCCAGTTTTCTCACAATCAATTCGACTGTTATTCTTGTTCCCTTAATAATGGGTTTTCCCATCATGATTTCAGGATTTCGCTCTATTTGTTCTTTGTAATTCATGGTTTAATTCTTAATTATAAAAATAATCAAAATTTTCTAATCTACTGGCTTAACCCCTGATTTTCTGATAATCGTATTGATGATTTCCCAATTGAATGCCATCGGAAACAATTTGTAATTTTATGAAAGACAGACACTTCTCTAATTCCTGCCTTCTCATAATTGTTTTTTTGAAAAATTGACTGATTTTTGAAGAATTACATTCAAGAAATTCATGTTGGTCTATTTTTGATAGAGATCGTCCGCTATTGTGTTCTTTTAATTGATTTTCTCCAATTTTCGATTATGAAAAAACATCTGCTTCTCTAATTCCGGCCTTCACATATTTGTTTGTTGCAAAATTTGCCGGATTTTTGAAGAATAAAAATATGTAGTTAATTAGAAAATAACACATTATCTATAGTTAAAAAACTTATCATCTAAATATATAAATTTTTTCTGTTAAAAAACTTTTTTGTATTTTTTACAGAAAAAATTGGTTTTATTTATTTTTTTTTTCTTTGTTAAAAAATATATTTTTTATTGGAAAATACAAGTTATACGAACGATTGGCTTCACCCTCAAAATAATGAATTATGGCAGGGAGAAGATGGTACTAGCAACCCTTGTCCTCCCGGCTGGCGAGTACCGACTAAAAATGAGTTAGAAGCAGAAAAGGATAGTTGGGATTCATCAGATGCTAAAGGTGCTTTTTCTTCACCATTAAAATTGACCGTTGCAGGTTATCGTAAAGGTTATAGTGCTTCGCTGAGCGGTATAGGTACAAGGGGTGACTATTGGTCAAGTACATATCCTGATGGGGTGTCCTATCAATTAAGTTTCGACAGTACTGATGCAACAATGCTCCGAACACAAAGAGCAAACGGTTTATCAGTTCGTTGTATTAAAGATTGAGTGCGCATTAAAACCATGTAAAACATATAAAACATTTTGTTATGAAAAAACACATATTATTATTCGGACTGATTTTTTCTATAATATCAATATCCGAACTACAAGCAAATTTAATAGCTAATGCAGGAAATGATACAACTTTTTGTATTACTTATGGTCAAGATTCGCTTTATCTTGGGGGTGATCCAACGGCAAAAGGTGGTGTTCCACCCTATAATTATTCCTGGTCATGTTTTTATAAGGATTCCAATTTTATTTATACAGCTTCAGACTTTCTGGATGATACAACTGCTGCCAATCCAGAACTAACAAGTATAATAGAGACTGGAGACACCTTAATTTTTCATCTTAAAGTAACAGATAGCATAGGTAATACATGTAAAGATAGTGTAAAGGTTTCATTTTGTATATATACTATGGAAAGTAATATCCCGATACATATAGATGCCGGGGATACTGCCAGGCTAAATATTTCTGTTTCAGGGAGTTGTCCGCCATTTACATATCACTGGGAGCCTGATTATAATATCTCTAAACAAAACATAGAAAGACCTCTTGTTTGGCCGGATAGTTCAATGACATATTACGTAACAATAACAGATATTTCCGGTTGTCAATTCCATGACTATTGTGAAGTAATTGTAAGCCCGGTAAATATCAAAAATATTAATAATAATGATAAAACCTATTTTAGCTTGTATCCTAACCCTGCTAACACAAATATTCATATAAATTATAACTTACCGGGCATAAATATTGCAAAACTATATCTATACAATAGTACAGGACGTAAAATCAGTGTAGTTGAACTACCACCTGAAATACAAACACATACTTTTAATGTTTCTGGTTTTTCTCCTGGTATTTATTACTATGTATTAATTGCTGAAAGTAATATTTATGAAAAAGGTAAGCTGTTAATTACAAAATAATTATTTGTTTTTATAATTATACATTAAATTTAGTTTAATACATTTTTTTTATGTTAAGCATTTAGTTAACAAACAATATCCACATTGCAATGTAATCACATGCGAACTGAAAGCTACAATCATGCTTAATTCTTGCCAGGGCAGGCATATTTTCTCGAAATATATCCGGTATAAATGATTTTGCCGTATTTCCAGCCATTTTTTAATTCACGCCTTCGCCGCCGCCTGTTTGGGCGGGCAGGCGCGCACGATTTTTATTCATTTTGGTGGTAATTTTACAATCTATCTATAATAAAATCTTAATGATTTAGAGATTCAGAATTTTAGCACAATAGATGGTTAAAACCGTCCCCCGGCCTTTGGTGAAGACACCTGCAAAACAAGCGAAAAGGGCGTTAAAAAATATTTGAAGTCGCTCCGTAATGTTATGGAAAAGTATAAAAAATATAATACAGATTAAGCACTTACAAAAACAGATCAAAGCCAAAAGCGACATTGCAAATATTTTAGCCCTTGATGCGTAGTTTTGTGGTGGCGGAACCACAGCCTTGAATTTTTGTAACTTTTTTATCTTGCTACATGAACCTTCTCAGTAATAACCTTATTTGCTGTATGTATTTGCATAAAATAAACTCCCTTATTAAGCTTGTTTACGCCAACTTCATAGCTTAAAGCATCCACGGTTATATCTATGACAACTTGCCCATTAACGTTTATAAGCCTTATTTGCTCAATCACCTCGCTTGATTCAACATTAAACTTATCATTTGCAGGGTTGGGAAATATTGTCAAATCAATATCGGTCGGCTCTTCAATTGATGTGACATCTCCAAAATTGGCAGTGAGTTCAACATTATCATTCGGCATAGTTACTATTGTTGTAGCCGACTCAGGGTCATCAACATGTTCTGTATCGCCTGTCCAGTTTATAAATTCATATATTTTTTCGTTTTCTTTTGCATCTGCGGTAATTTCTGTCTCTTCACCATAGTAATACTCCCCGGAACCTTCAACTGTGCCGGCTTCTTCAGGATTAACATAAAGGGAGAGAGTATAAAGTAATTTATCAAAATTGGCTGTGAGAGTAACATCTTTGCCGGGCATAATGTAATAAAAGCTTTCATCTTCACTTATTATGTTACCATCATCATCTGTCCAGTTTACAAACTCAAACCCTTCACCGGGAGTCGCTAAAACATATACCTCTTCGCCTTCTTCGTATTCACCATCTCCTTCAACTGTACCTCCTTCTTCCGGTTCTGCATTAAGATTGAGAGCATAAATCAATTCATCGAAATTAGCTGTAAGAGTAATATCTTCGTCAGGCATCTGGTAGTCAAAACTTTTATCTTCACTTATTATGTCACCATCATCGTCTGTCCAGTTTATAAACTCAAACCCTTCATTAGGGGTTGCAGTAACTAATACTTCTTCGCCTTCCTTGTAATTACCTTCACCATCAACTTCTCCCCCTTCTTCCGGGTAAGCTGTAAGAGTGAGTGCAAATATTTTTTGTTCCATATAGGCTGCAATAACATGTCTTATTCCTCTTAATGTGCGGGCATTATCACCATCATCAGGATGTCCTGCATAATCACCCTGGTATTCAATATCAGGATTTGAAAAGTAGGGAACTCTTGTGGCGTCCTTACCATCGGGAAAATACTGACCGCTTTCATAGGTCATAACGTTGCAATACATCTGATCGTCATCTCCCATCCATCTCCATCCGGCTGACCAATTGTTTCCTGGCCAATTAAACCAATTTGTAGGGCCGGGTTGCATATTTTGATCTTTATGGTGATGGCATCCCATATTGTGTCCCATCTCATGTATATGCGTATATGATGTGCCTGCCTGCTGCACACGTGTGAGCGAAAATCCATGAGAAGGATTGCCGTTCTTATTTGTAAGAAGCCAGGCAACTCCCCCCACATCGCTTACATGTGGAAAAAGTGCTACCAAATCAGCTCCGTATGTTTCTCTCCAGTCATGAACTTCAGAAAATGGCCCCCAGCCATCTGTTAGCCGGCTTAAGTCGGTCGTGGCACTACCACTTTCAGTATAATTTACCAAATCAGAATGCACCAATCTAACAGTCATTTTGGTATTACTGTTTTCTAATGTCAATTCAGCCTTTTCCATTGACATTGCAATAACATTTTCAATAGAACCCTGGTTAGCATTTGCCCATGACTCGGCTACAGGAGTATAAACAATCATCACATCAACATTAACAGTATCTTCTGATTTTTCTTCGGCAGCCTTTTTAAGCCTTTTAAGTTGTTGCTCATCCAGCTGAACAGGTTCATCATAAATCAAAGGAGGCCCGCTTTCTATATAATCAAGATTCGGAATATCAAGACGCTTAAGATAAGTATATCCTCTTTCAACATCATTCCTTATACTGTATCTTTTATTTTTTTCGGGAATACTAATAGAAGCATTAATATATTCATCAGTTTTGTTTATAATAAAATAACCCATCGGGTAATCATCAAAACGAGCCCGGATTGACAAAGTACCGTTTACGTTTTGATTAACCCTGTCTATGGTTGTCAGATAAGTATCATCAAAAAGATCGATCGATAATTTATTATCAATATCAGAAGGTTTTATTTCCCATATTTTCGAATTAAGTTCAACGGTGCCAATTTTTTCATAAGGCATATAAAACTCTTCATGTTTTAAATCATTGGAGTCATCAAAACCCACTAACAATTGAACTGTTGCCTGGCCGGCCAGGCAGCTTATTGAAAATTGCAATAAAACAAAAAATAAAAGGACTTGTTTAATCATAATATTTGTTTTTTAAAAATTATTTGTTTTAATGTGTAAAAAATATTTAACCATTTTTTTGTGTTAAGCACATAATCAGTAAATCATTACTTTACAAGCACTTTTTTTGAAAAAGTTCTGTTTTCCAGGTATATTGTCACTATATAAAGACCGGATTCCAGGTTATTTACTGAAATATTTGTTTCGTAATTATTTATATTATTGTTGTCATAAACAACTTTACCCATGCTGTCAGCAAAAGTTATTTTATAGATCTTTGTTTCGGCATTAACCCTCAGTTCATTACTGACAGGATTGGGATACACAATTGGTTTGGGATCTTCGGGTATATGAGCATAAGTGTCATCTGTTTTCATAACAACATGCCTTATAATATCACTTTCATCCACATTAATGGTTCCATCTGTATCAAAATAGCCATCGGCTGTAACGGTAAAATAATACTCACCCGGTTCTATTTCTTCAAATTCACATATTCCCCCCTGTTTGACAATATCATCGAGTGTAACTTCAGCATGTTCTATAGTGAACCCATTTTCGTCTTCAACAAAAAAGGTAACTTTATATGTAAGTGGTTTAAAGTTAGCAACAAGTTCGCGGTCTTTCTCGGCGATAAATTCATAAACCTTTTCTTTATGTACTATATCGTTACCTTCTGTCCATTTTATAAATTCGTGATTTGTTTCGGGATAAGCGGTTAGTGTGACCTGCTCACCTTTCTCATAGTAACCTTCGCCTTCTATATATCCATAGCCCGGGTCATTTGGTTCAGCTAAAACTACATAGCCGTCACCGACTACTTCAAAGTTGGCTGTAATATTAGCATTTCCATCGGGCATTTGGTATTCGAAAGTTTTATCTTCACTTATTACATTACCATCTTCATCTGTCCATTTAGTAAATTCAAAATGTTCTTCAGGAATTGCTGAAACAGTAACATCATCTCCCGTCAGGTATATACCTTCACCTTCAACAGTACCTCCTATGTGTGGGCTGGCATCAAGGCTTAGTTCGAATACAGTTTGGTCTTTATAGGCTGCAATAACATGCCTGATTTCTCTCAACGTTCTGGCATTATCGCCATCGGCGGGATGTCCTGCAAAACCACCTTCATAAACTATATCGGGGTTGGAAAAATATGGAACCCTAACTGCATCTTTACCATCAGGAAAAAACTGGCCACTTTCATAAGTCATAATTGTACAATACATCTGGTTGTCATCACCTTTCCATCTCCACCCGGCTGACCAATTGTTTCCCGGCCAATTACCCCATATTGTAGGGCCGGGTTGAGTAGTTTGATCCATGTGATGATGACATCCCATATTATGGCCCATTTCATGAATATGGGTAAAAGTTGTGCCAGCCTGCTGTACACGGGTAAGAGAAAACCCATAAGCCGGATTACCATTTCTATTTGTAAGAAGCCAAGCTATTCCACCTACATCGGAAACCTCTGCAAAAAGAGCTACCAAATCAGCACCGTAGGTTTCCCTCCAATCATGAACTTCAGCAAATTCACCATCTCCCGCCTGTAATTCAGAAAGATCCTGACTTGAGCTGCCACTTTCAGTGTAATGAACCATATCAGAATATACAAGCCTTACCGACATTTTTGTTTCACTGTTTTCCAGCCCTAATTCAGCATTTTCCATAGCCATTGCAATAGTGTTATTTATAGAACCATGATTAACACTAGCCCAGTCTTTTGCAGCAGGAGTATAAACAATCATAACATCAACATTTACAGTGTCTTTAGTATTTTTCTTAGCAGCTTTTTTCAGCCTTTCTAATTGCTTATCGTCTAATTGGGGCTTTTTGTCGGGAATTAATGGCGGTGCACTTTCAATAAAGTCAATTTTCTGAATATCAAGAAGCTTAATATAAGCAACCCCCCTTTCAACATCCTTACGTATGCTGTATCTTTTATTTTTTTCAGGAATATCTACAGAAGCACTTACATGCCTTCCCGTTTTGTTTATAATAATATAACCCGTAGGGTAATCATCAAAGCGGGCACGAATTGATAAAGTACCATTAACATTTTGATTAATCCTGTCTATAGTTGTTAAATAAGTATCATCAAACAGATCAATTGATAACTTATCGTTAATACCATAAGATTCTATGTCAAATATTTGAGAATTAAGTTCAACAGTGCCGATTTTTTTATATGGCATATAAAGCTCTTCAGATTTTAAATCCCCGGAATCATCAAAACCGGCAAACAGTTTAATGGCCGGCTGACCTGCCAGACAATTTATCGAAAAATTCAATAAGAGAAAAAACAAAAAGATACGTCTCATAAATATATAGCTTTTTTTAGTAAATATGTGTTATAAATAGTTCTCAATAATTGTATATTTAATTTAGTCTAACTGCATGGCTAATGAAATTATGGATTTTCGGGTGGTATCAGAACAGAATCTATTCCTATTTCATCAGGGTCAACAAACTCTTCCAGATAAATCATTTTATTTGATGCATTAGTTTTTATAATGTAACTAATATCCTCTTCAGGAATTTTTATCATTCCACTCGTTATACCATCAGAAAATGCCATAATCATATACCCCAAAGGATATTTTGGGAATTTTGCCCTGATTGAAATAGTTCTATTAACATCTATATTAAAGCTTTCTATTATAGCATTATAATACAAAGTGTCAGATATATAAACACAAAAGCTGTCTTTCTCCTTTTGTGTTTTTAGTAATTCTTTAGAAAGCTTTATTGAATCACGTATTATTAATTTTTGGTCATCACAAATAAAATCACCCCCCTTTTCTTGTTTATCGATAATTTCGGCCTTATCATTATTTTCCTTCTGATCATTCAAGCCATTAGAACATCCAAAATTATTATTATCAGAAAAACTAAAGCCAAATGTCAATATCATAAAAAAGCTGATCAGCCAAAGTTTCATAAAAAAAGTTTTGATAAATAAAACTAAATTACATAAAGCAAAAATAGGAAAAAAATGGGTTCAATTTTATAGAAAACAAAAAGTTAAATTCTTTTGTTCGATCATGTTTTGATTTTAATTGATTTTAAGCAAGTTTTTTGCATTTGATTTAATTAATCAAAAATAAACAAACAACAACGCCTAATGATATTCCACTCTTTACCGGCCAGGAAAAGCAATACTAACATTTTTTGGCTCCCTGTTATTAATAATTAAATTGTGAAACATATACAATAACTTAATTTTAACAACAAAAAGTCATACATGTAACACCTAAAAATCTAAAATAAAAAATAACGGAAGTGAGCTAAAATGCTTATCTTTAAGGTGTTAAAACAATAAACAAAACACTTTAAACTCACTTCCGAGATGAAAGATAAAAATAAAA
>PUKZ01000109.1 GCA_003550725.1 Bacteroidales bacterium
AGACTGAAGTTAAAAGTTAAAAGCTGGAGCGTAGCGAAAGTCCCGAGACTGAAAGGATTTGGGATTAAAAGTAATCGGTAATCAGTAATCGGTAACCAGTAACCATGATTAATATTGATAATGGCATGAATAGAAATATAAAAGTTAATATTTAAAAATATCAGAAACATGAAAGTCGCAATTACATCAACAGGAAACACATTGGATTCAAAGCTTGACGAAAGATTTGGCAGGGCTGCCTGGTTCGTTATTTATGACATGGAAAGTAAATCAACTGAGTTTGTTCCCAATCCAAACAAAGATGCGGAACAAGGGGCAGGCCCCGCATCAGTCGAACTGGTTGCATCGCGAAAAGTTAATAAAATAGTATCCGGAGAATTCGGGGCTAAAATAAAACCATTGCTTGACAGTCTGAAAATTCAGATGATAATGGTTAAAGATCAAAAGACTATAAATGAGATTATAAACATGTTAAACCATTAAATTCATTTTTGTTATGCCACATCTTAATGGTACCGGGTCTGAAGGGCAAGGTTCTCAAATAGGCCGCAAATTAGGTAACTGTAGTAAGCTTTCTGACAAAGAAAAACTACAAAAAATGGGAAAAGGCATGGGAAAACGCCGTAAGTCAGGTGGCGGAGAAGGTAGAAGTAAGCGCTTAAAAAGCGGAAAATTCCAATCCGTCCTGTCTTGTTTTGGTAATTGATATTTTGATAATTAAAATTTATATTTTTTTGGTGCTTCTTTAAAACTAAAAATATTAATATAAACAGATACAAATTTAATAATCAAAAAACATGGAGGTTATTATGCCAGGTTATGACAAAACCGGACCCATAGGGCAAGGCCCTTTGACCGGACGCAGATTAGGCCGTTGCACCAATTTTGGTGATTCCCCGAAAGATCAGCCACCGGCTTCAGCTCAGAATTCTGATAAAAACTATCCTGAAGAGCTTCCACGACGAGGATTAGGATTAGGACTAGGACGAGGGCGTGGACGAGGAAGAGGACTGGGCTTAGGCCTGAGGAATAGGTTCAGGGGTTGGTGAGGTGGTGAGAGCGAGAGAACTGAGAGAACTGAGAGAACAAGAGACGAAGAGATGAAAAAGTTAAAAGTGAAAAGTGAAAAGTTATCGGTAATCAGTTATCGGTATTCGGTAATCGGTATTCTGTATTCGGTAATTGTGTGTTCGTTACCCGTCACCCGTTACCCGTTACTCGTTACTCGTTACTCGTTACCCGTAAACCGTTAATAAAACAAAGTGAAACAAAAAAAAGTAGAATGAAAAAGATCGCTATTCCTTTGGAAAATGGGGTGTTATCTGCTCATTTCGGGCATTGTCAGAAATTTGCAATTGTAGAAGTAGATAGTAATAAAATTATTAATGTTCAGGAACTTACACCACCGGAACATGCCCCGGGCCTATACCCGCCCTGGCTGGCAAAATATGGAATAACGGATGTGATAGCAGGTGGTATGGGGCAGAAAGCAATTGCAATATTCAATCAAAATAATATTAATGTTTTTGTTGGTGCACCTGTAAAAAATGCCGAAGAGCTTGTCAGTGATTTTATTGAAGACAAACTTGTATTAAACGCAAATTATTGCAGGCCGGGTGAACATGAAAGACATGAGAACTGTGGCAATTAAAAATATTAAGATCGCTATTGCCAGTGGTAAAGGTGGCACAGGAAAAACATTAGTATCCACAAACTTATTTTATGCCCTGATGAGAAAAAAAATCAGGGTTGCACTTGTTGATTGTGATGCAGAAGCACCCAATGATATGGTTTTCTTTGATGGCCACCTTATGAATTCTTTTAATGTTGAACAAAAAGTTCCGGTAATTGACGAAAATAAATGCACATTTTGTAGTAAATGTAGTAAGTATTGCAACTACAATGCTATTTTTATAATTCCACCGTCTAAAGTTATTAAGGTGATTGATAATCTTTGCCATGGTTGCGGCGCTTGCTCAGTTGCCTGTGATTTTGATGCTGTAAGCGAAAAGGATATGGTATTGGGTAAAGTAAGCCAATATTCATCTTCCGGCTTAACATCAATTATCGAAGCACGATTGAAAGTAGGTGTATTATCGCCGGTTCCTGTAATTAAGGCTGCTGTAAAAGAGGCTGGAAATAATGGTGTTTGTATTTTGGATTCCCCACCGGGCACTTCATGTCCATTCATTCAAACCGTTGCAGGAGCTGATTATGTGATCCTGGTTACCGAACCAACACCATTCGGTTTAAGCGACTTAATACAGTCAGTTGAAACACTCAAAACAATGAATAAAAAATATGGTGTGATTATTAACCGTGCAGGTGTAGGCAGTAGTGATGTTTATGAATATTTGAATAAGGAGCGAATACCTGTTTATATTGAAATACCTTTTGACAGAACTATAGCCGAAAAATACTCAAAAGGGGAAATAGTAGTAAAATCAAGGCCGGAGTTACAAGCCGGATTAATATCGATGTTTAATTCAATTATAATGGATGAGGATAATTATCCGTGATTTTCCGCTAAATCCTTGTCATCCGCGTTCTATTAAATTAAATTTTAAACAAAATTGGAAACAGCAATAATCAGCGGTAAGGGAGGTACAGGTAAGAGCTGTATCAGCGCGGCATTTGCTACATTGTCAAAAGATGTGGTGCTGGCAGACTGTGATGTTGATGCAGCTAATCTATACATATTGTTTAACCCTGCAAATGAAGAAGAACAGGTTTATATAGCAGGGCAGGAAGCCGTAATTGATTATTCGCTATGTAATAATTGCAGATTATGTATGGACTATTGCCGGTTTGAAGCTATCTCTTCATCAAACGGCAAAACTATTATTTCGCCTATATTATGTGAAGGTTGCAAATTATGCTCCCGGATTTGTCCCGTGCAGGCAATTACTATGGTTGATAATGATAAAAGCAGGATGTATTCCGGTATATTTCGCAATGGCAGAATGGTTTATGGGCGTTTAGCACCGGGAGAAGAAAATTCCGGCAAGCTGGTGAACATGGTAAGGGAAAAAGCAAAACAAGTATCAAAAAAATACAACCTTAGTACTATAATTATAGACGGCCCTCCCGGCATAGGGTGCCCTGTGATTTCAACAATTACTGGCGTTAACAGGGTTGTGATAGTAACAGAACCAACAATACCGGGTTTGCACGATTTAAAAAATGCAATTGAAATTGCCGCAAAATTCAACCTGAAAACTTATGTGATTATTAATAAGTATGATTTGAACAATGATGTGGCGGATCAAATAGAAACTTATTGCATAAACAGTAATATTAAAGTCATAGGTAAAATTCCATTTGATAACATTTTTGTTGAAGCTATGGTGAATTGCAAAACTGTGATTGAATGGGATCCTGATTCCTTGATAAGTAAAGAGATTAATAGTATCTGGAAATCAATAATTTTTTTTGAAAAATGATAGCTTTTGGGCCAATACCATCACGCAGAAAGTTAATTATAAATCAAAAACATTTTACATTAGAAATTATCATGCTAAAACTTATGCTAAATGATCACATCTTTAAAAGAAATTCCATATCTTTGTTAACTTTAAAATATTAACATAAAGCGCCAAAATATATGAGCAATAAAAAACTTTCCAAAAGAAACATTTCACGCAGGAAGTTTCTTGATTTGAGCATGAAGGGGGGGCTGTTGGTAGCTGCTACACCAACTTTGCTTTCGGGCCTGGTATCATTCAAAGAAGGCACTAAACCTATGCCTGGTATAGCGACTGACAAAAGCACTCTATCAAAAGTAATAGCAAAAGCATTGGAAAGAGGGGGTGATTTTGCCGATGTATACGTAGAGAATCGTATTTCGAGGGAAATATCGATGGAAGAATCAATTTTCACCAGTGGAGTTTATGGTATCAGGCAAGGTGCCGGAGTAAGGGTAATTTGTGGGGATAAGACAGGTTTTGCCTATTCTGATGATATAAGTGAAAAAAGCCTTATGAGGGCAGCTGAGGTTGCTTCGTATGTTGCAAGAAACGGTAGTGATAAGATCACACCCATAGATCTTGCTACGGCCGAAAGGAAATCATACGTAACTGTTAAACAGCCATTGGATGAGATTGCAGATGAAAAGAGAACAGAATTAATGAAAAGAGCTGATCAGGCGGCATTGGATTATGATTCAAAAATAAGGATGACAGAGATAAATTATTATGATCAGGTTCGCAGCCGCGTTATAGCCAATAGTGAAGGGCTTTATTTGAGTGATGAGCTGCCTTTGATTATGTTTATAGTGAATACTTTAGGTGATGATGGTAACAGGAGGCACATGGGGCGTCAGCGGGAAAGTTATCACAGTGGTTTTGAAATGTTTGACAAGGTTTCGCCTGAAGCTATGGCAAAAAAGGCTGCAAGAGAATCGGTTGACATGCTTGATGCCGGGGATTCGCCGGCAGGCACAATGGATGTTGTTATGGAAAACGGATGGGGAGGAGTATTGGTACACGAAGCGGTTGGACACCCCCTGGAAGCAGATAATATTGCTAAAGGTATAGGGGCTTTTACCGGTAAGTTGGGTAAAAAAGTAGCTGCAGAATGCTTCACCATGGTAGATGACGGAACAATACCAAATTACCGCGGCACCATCAACTACGACGACGAAGGAACACCTGCCAGAAAAAATGTATTAATTGAAAATGGTGTATTAAAAGGCTATATGACAGATGTCCTTAGTGCTAAACAACTTGATATGAAAAGAACAGGCAACGGCAGGCGCGAATCATACCGTCACATACCAATACCCAGGATGACCAATACATTTATTCAAAAAGGCACTGATAAACCTGATGACATAGTTGCTTCTACAGAAAAAGGACTTTATGTACAAAGTCTGGGCGGCGGAAGCGTAAACCCTATTACAGGCCAGTTTAACTTCACCTGCCGCGAATCATATATAATTGAAAACGGCAAAAAAACAAAACCGGTCAGAGGAGCAACCCTGGTAGGATCGTGCATGGATATAGTGTCAAATATAGATGCCGTAGGTGATGACCTTGATTTTGGTGTAGGATTTTGTGGTAAAGCCGGGCAAACGGCTGAAGTTACAGTTGGGCAACCAACAGTGAGGATTAGAGGAATTAATGTAGGTGGAAGCAGGGCATAAACTATATAAGGAAAATTATAAGAATCTATATAAATGATTTTTATCAAAAATGTTAAAAAAGTGACGAGTAGCCGGGTAAAAACATTTTTCGATCTTTTTTCATTAATGCATACTTGTTACTAAAAAAATAAACATATGAATTATAAAGAATTAACAAAAAAATTGGTTAGAGAATGCCTTAACCGTGGTGCGGATAAAGCAGAAGTATATCTTCAAAACGCCAGGAACCTTTCTGTAAGTGTTCGTAATAATGATATTGAAAAAATTGAAGAAGCCGATTCAATTGGTATAGGTTTCAGGGTTATAGTCGGCAACCGGTTGGGCTTTAGCCACTGTAATGATTTTAGCGATAAGTCTCTGCAAGATACCATTAAGAGAGCCATTGATTTTGCAAAGCTTACCACATCAGACGAAAACAATTTATTACCTGCCCAGGAAGGATACACAGAAGTAGAAGGGTTATATGATCCTGAAATTGTAAAGATTTCTATGGACAAAAAGATCAACATGGCTCTTGAGTTGGAAAAGCTGGCCATGAAAGACGAACGTATTACAGACAGCTCAGGATCAGGTTATGGGGAAAGGGATACAGAGGTATTTATAGCCAATTCTAACGGATTATCTAAAAGCTATAAATCAGGAGGATGTTCACTGAGTGTTGGTGTTGTTGCTCATAAAGGTGATCAGCGAAGTTCGGGGTATGATTGGAGCTCAAGACGTTTTTTTGCTGATCTTGATTCCCTGGAGAATATAGCTAAAAATGCAGCTCGCAGGGCTTATGAAATGCTTGATCCTAAATCGATACAAACCCAAAGGGCAAGTGTGATTTTTGAAGACAGGGTATCATCCAGGCTAATCGGCGGTATTATCGGAGCATTAAACGGGCTTCGTGTTTTGCGGGGAGCCAGCTTCTTAAGCGATTCAATGAATAAAAAATTCGCTTCGGATCTTATAACCATAACAGATGACGGAACAAGGCCTAAAGGCTTGGCCAGTGCTCCTTTCGACGGCGAAGGAGTTCCCACGAAAAAACGCACCCTCGTAGAAAACGGTGTGGTAAAAAACTTTTACTATAATACCTATGCAGCCTCAAGAGCAGGCACAGAAAGCACAGGTAATGCATCAAGGGGCAGATATACAAGCCCGCCCGGAATCAGCACCCATAATATCCTGGTACCTGCAGGAAAACATACACCAAAACAAATTATAGAAGCAACTAACAAAGGTTTGCTTGTTAACAGCCTAACCGGTTCAGGCCTTAACACCACTACAGGCGATTTTAGCGGAGGTGCCGAAGGCTTTTGGATCGAAAACGGAAAAATACAACACCCTGTCAGAGGACTCACAATAGCAGGAAGTGCAGAAGAAGTGCTTAAAGGGATAGATATGCTGGGAGATGACCTTGATATGAACCGGTCAATGATCACTCCTACCCTTAGAGTTAAAGAAATGCAAATTGGTGGAGTGTAAGAAAATAAAATATAGAAAATTACTGTCAAGCAGCAGGGTCTTTGTTTAAAGAAAACAAAAACTCTGCTCCTCCTCCTTTGCGTGTTTTAACAGAAACATTTCCTTTGTGAAATTGTACTGCATTTTTTACAATCGCCAAACCCAATCCTGTTCCACCATTATTTCTGGCTCTACCCTTATCAACCCTGTAAAAGCGTTCAAAAATACGTGATTGATGTTCTTCTTCTATGCCAACACCATTATCAGAAAATGAAAAATAGGCATAATTATCATCAGACAAATATTCATTAATATGTATTGTTGGTTTTTCTCCTGCATACTTCAGTGAGTTTTCCAAAAGATTTTGAAAAATTGAATAAATAAGAGCTTTATTTCCATTAACCTTAGTATCTTTTCTTATATTACACTCAATTTTAGCTTTTACATCTTGAATGCTTGATTGTAAGTTCTCAATAACATCGCTTATAACAGAGTTAATGTTTACTGTTTCTATCTCAAACAAATTTGCGGATTCCTCAATCTTTGTAAGCATAGATATATCATGAATCAAATCTGAAAGCCTTTCTGTTTGTATTGCAGCTTTTTCTATAAAACTCTTTTGCTTGTCAGGCGGCAAGTTTTGGTTGTTCAATATAGTTTCCAAATACCCTTTAATTGAACTCACAGGCGTACGAAGTTCATGGGCAATATTTGATGTCATCTGTTGTTTAAGAATTTTTCGTTTTTCTGCCTTTGTTACATCATTTATCGAAACTTCATAGCTTTTGTCCTGAAATATAATACATTGAATCTCAAAAAATCTCTTATTCTTTTCAATTGATAATTTTTTTACAGGAGGATTTTTCATGTAAGAAGTTTCTGCTTTTTTAGTTTGAGTTTTTATAAAATCATTAACAGGCTTAAATTCTTTCACTTTCAGGAAATGGTCAGCAGTAATGGCAGGAATATCCGATATCAGGTTAAGGTACTGTATAAAATGATTGTTTGCAAGTATCTTTTCATCATCTTTTGAAAATATAGCAATTCCTTCCTGCACCATTTGCAGGTGATGAATAAGTTTCTCTTTCTCATTATGAAGCTCTGAGTTGGTCTTTTTAAGATTGTTATAAATATTAATTATCTGTTTTCCAATTGTACCGAGTTCATTTTCCGGAAACTTCACAGGTTTCTCAATGATTTCGTTTCTGCCGGCTTGAATAGCGAAATCCTTCAGTTTTAATATAGACTTTCCTACTTTGTCAGAAACATATAACAACACACCTGTAGTAATTATAAATATTAAAACTATAAAATATATAAAAACACTCTCGGTTTGCAGGAATTCTCTGGCACTCATGCTATAAACCATTGCTGCTCGGACAAAATAATCATCATACAATTTTGCATAATAATAAAAATCCTGATTTGTTGATTCTGAAAACCTGATGTTGGCACCTTCATCATCAAACAGTGCACTTTGTATCTCCGGCCGGTTTTCATGGTTTTCCATCTCCCAGTAATCGGCATAAAAGCTGTCAAATAATACCTCGCCATTATAATCAATAGCTGTTATCCTGATATCCTGGTAAGGAAGGATTTTAATTATAGAATCAAGCTCAGAAAAATTGTTTCGTTCATAAATATTGTTATACTGAATAAAGCTATTTATAATATCCGTATAACTTTCCAAAACTCTTTCAAGTTCTTTTGCTTTATACTGTTTTTCTCTATTGTACTGAAAAGCAGTTATAGCAGCTGTAAAAACTATAAATACAATAAAAAAGTATATAAATAGTTTTCGTCTGTATGAGGTTTTTCCTATCATTATTAATAATTTTTTTACTAAATTTTATCAGAATCAAAACAATAACCATAACCAGAACGATTGGTCAATGCTTTGCCATATTTTCCAAGCTTTTTGCGTATCCTGGTAATATTCACGTCCACTGTCCTGTTACCAACTATAATATCATCTTTCCAGACATAATCCATAATTTCTTCACGTGAATAAATCCTTTCCTGGTTTTCTACAAGCAAAAGAAGTATTTCAAATTCTTTTTTGGTAAGTTTAACATAATTGCCATCTAATATAACTTTTTTACTATTAACATCAACAACCATATTTTCAATTACCAGGTTTTCACTTCTTTTTGCTTCATATTTTGTTCTGTTTAACACCGCTTTAACTCTTGCTATAACCTGTCTTACAGAAAACGGTTTTGATATGTAATCATCTGCGCCCAGGCTAAAACCTGTTAACGCATCATTATCAGTGTCTTTTGCGGTAAGAAATATTATTGGAATATGAAGTTTTCTCTCTTTTCTTATTTTTTCAGCTAACCTAAAGCCCGACATCTTGCCCATCATGACATCAAGTAGCAAAAGATCGTACTTGTTTAGTTTCAGATTTATAGCATCCTCAGCTGAGTATGCAACATCAACGGCAAAACCTTCATTTTCGAGATTGAACTTAAGTATCTCACATAAGTCCTGCTCATCGTCAACAACAAGTATTTTATACCCTTTCATTATTATAAAACATATTAAAGTTTAGATTTCTATTACTAGCAAACTTGATATCTGTTACCATTTCCTTTCTCAATCCTGCTAAAATTCTTTTTTATGCCTCACATCCTTGCCTTCTATAGCAAAGATAGCTGCTTCTGCAATGTTTGTTGCATTGTCGGCTATACGTTCTATATTTGAAACTATGCTTCTCAGGCTCATAAACGTAGACAGTTCAGCTCGTGATTTCATTTCAGGAATATCGCTTTTTATAAGCTTCTTGACAAATGACCTGTTTAGATCGTCAACCACATCATCGTTTTTAATAGTCCATATAGCATATTCAATATCATGATTATTAAAAGCCAGCAGCGATTTTTCAACCATGTTGATGCTTATTACAAGCATATCTGAAATAGCACCTGAAAACTTTTTGTATAATTCAGGAGATTTAATTTTTTTTATATATCTTGCAATATTAAAAATCATATCAGCAATTCTTTCCATTATTGAAGAGAGTCTGTAGTAAGCCATCAATTGCCTGAGTTCAGATGCGAATGGATTATAAAGCACTATAATGCTTAAAACATCTTCACTGATTTTTACTTCAAAGTTATCAATTTCTGTCTCCCGTTTTTTTATTTCTTCATAAATATCTTCGGGTATTAACGAATCGCTATTGATAAAGTCTTTGTTTACAATGTTTTCAAGCAATCTAAGCTGCCGCAGTATAAGATTTGAATATATTTCAAAATCATTATTAATTTTGGTTAATGCCCTTTGTTTATTTATACTCATTTTATTAAAATTTATTTTCTAATATCAACCGAATTTACCAGTTAGGTATTCTTCTGTTCTTTTATCTTTTGGATTTTGGAACATATCTTTTGTTTTACCAAATTCAATCATATCCCCAAGGTACATAAAAATAGAATAATCCGAGATTCTTCCTGCCTGGGCAAGGTTATGGGTAACGATCACAATGCTGTAATTCTTTTTTAATTCCACCATCAGGTCTTCTATTTTCAATGTGGATTTGGGGTCTAAAGAGCTGGTTGGTTCATCCATCAGAAGAACTTCAGGTTCAATAGCCAAAGCCCTTGCAATAGAGAGTCGTTGTTGCTGTCCACCCGAAAGGCTTCCACCGGGGTTATTCAAACGATCCTTTACTTCATCAAACAATGCTGCCTGTATTAAAGCTTTTTCGCAAACTTCATTAAGAAATTTTTTATCTTTTATTCCAACAAGTTTAAGCCCGGCAACAACATTATCAAAGATTGACATTGTAGGGAAAGGGGTAGGTTTTTGAAACACCATACCGATTTTTCTTCTTATAGATACCGGGTTTACTTTGGGGTCATAAATATTTAGATCATCTAAAAGTACTTTTCCGGTAACAACAGCATCTCTGCTAAGATCATGCATGCGGTTTAAGGCTCTTAAAAAAGTTGTTTTACCACAACCCGAAGGTCCTACCAGCGCCGTAACATTTCCATTGTATATAGGAACAGAGACATTATTCACACCAATAGTTGTTCCATATTTAACATATAAATTTTTGGTTTCTATTCTTATCATAGAGGAACCATAAAGTCCTTTTTCCTTCATATTCATGCTTTGCTGTTGTGAAGTTCCGTTTTCTGATAATTTTGTTTTTTTCTTTTTAAAATTCGAATTGACAAACATTATTAATAAACTTTTTTTCTGGTTAATAACCTGGCTGTAAAAAATATAGCAATAACAAAGAAAAGCAACACAATGCCGGCCGCCCACCCCATTGCATGCCATTCTTTATAAGGGCTGATGGCCAGGCTGTACAGTCGTTGCGGCAAAGTATCTACAGGGCCAAAAATCATGCCTGTCCAGTGCCTGGGAAAATAATTGTTACCAAAAGATGTAAACATCAGTGGTGCGGCTTCACCGGCAGCCCGTGCAAATGCAATAAGAAATCCTGTCACCAATCCGGTTTTTGCTGCAGGAACAATTGTCGACATTACTACCCGCCATCTTGGTAAACCTATGGCAAGTCCGGCTTCGCGGATTGTCCAGGGTATGCTCATCAAAGCGCTTTCAGTAGATCGGGCTATAATAGGGATCATTACAAATGCAAGAGCAAAACCGCCTGACAGTCCGGAAAAAGTACCCATAGGTTTTACTATTAAAGCAAATGCAAGGAGCCCTTTGAGAATAGCAGGCATTCCGTTTAGTGTATCATTAATTATTCTAAGATAAGGATTAAGCTTATGGTCAGGATATTCAGAAAGCATAATGCCTGCTCCCAGGCCAACAGGAATAGATATTATTAAAGCTAAAAAGTCAACCACTGCTGTACCTATCATAGTATGGATAAGCCCAGTTGGCCGTCCTTGCATAGCACGTGAAGGAGAACCCAACTCCTCTGTAAAAAACTCCCAGTTTAAAGCAGAGACACCATTTATAATAACATATGCAATAATGATAAGCAATGGCACCAATACGACGACCGTACTTAACACCAACAAGCTTACCATAAACCGGTCTTTTATGTTTCGTTGTTTTAATGTTTTCTTTGGTTTTATCATATCCTGCCTTTATTTTGAGCTATATTAGTTTATTAGTGTATTAAACAACCTGCCCTCCTGTTATAGAAAGCTTACGTGTAATGTATGCTGCAATAAGATTAACAATCAGGGAAATGACAAACAGTGCCAGCCCAATAGCCATTAAGCTTGATAGATGCAAATTTCCAACGGCTTCACGAAATTCATTTATTATTACGGAAGGCATTGTAGCTGCCGGGCCAAGTATTGAAAAGGGGAATGTGTTTTTATTTCCTATAAGCATTGCAACAGCCATTGTTTCGCCAATAGCCCGCCCAAAAGACAACATAGCACCTGCAAGTATACCACCCCTGGCATATGGCAAAACTGCCATCCTAATTACCTCCCACTTTGTTGCACCCAAAGCCCATGCTGCTTCACGTTGTTCTTTAGGCACCTGGCTTATTGCATCCCTGGTTAAAGCTGTAGTGAATGGAATAATCATCAATGCAAGGATAATAGTTGCAGTAGTCATTCCATAACCCATTGGATTTCCAAGAACCGGTAATAATGAAGGGTAGTTATTGGCAGTAAAAGTAAATATGGGCATATAAACTGTTTCGCGCATCCAGGGTGCAAATACGAAGATTCCCCAAATACCCACAACAACACTCGGAATAGCTGCTATCAAATGAACAAAGTTTTCAATTATATTTCCAATCCATTTGGGCGCATATTCAGCAATAACTACTGCAATAGCTATTGCGGGTAAAAAAGCTATTGCCAGTGCAACAACGCTTGTAATAAAAGTTCCGAATATAAAAGGCAAAGCACCAAAAACCATACGCACCCCGGGGTCCCATACACTGCCCTTTAAAAACCCTATAACTCCAAACTCGTTAATAGCCAGCCTGCCTTCACTATACAGAACCCAAGCCATTGAAAAAGCCAGGAAAATAATACTTAATCCTAATATAAATACAACAGTTAAAAAAATCTTATCTCCCAGCCAACGATAAATTATTGGTAGTGGCTTTTTTATTATGTCTGTATTTGTTTGGGCTTGATGCATAATCTGTTATTAGTGTTGAAATTTTCTAAAAGTAACCCCGTTAAAATATGAATTGTTAATTAACGAGGTGATTTTATTGATGGTTTTAATTATAGGCAACTATCCTTTAACCGATATTTATGATATATTTTTCTTTTTAAGCAATTCTTTACCAATTTCTTCGCCTCTCCACTTAACTTGCTTAATCATTTCATAGTTTCTTTCAACAGCTGCTTCCGGCAATCTGGCAAAGCCCAGTTCTTCGGACAATTCCTGCCCGTCAGTTATGCTCCAGATCAGAAACTCAACCAGTTCTTTTGCTTCAGTGCGATTGTTTATTGCATTGTTTTGCTCTAGATTTTCATATACAAGCATCCATGCAAAGCCTGCTATTGGATAACCCTTCTCAGCAGGAGTATTGGTAAACAACACTCTTGTATCTTCGGGAAGATCAATATTTGCAGCTTCAGTAGTAGCAGCATAACTTGGTTCAATAATGTTTCCTGATGAATTCTTTACATATCCAAAAGACATATCATTAAGCAAAGCATAAGTCAAACTGTTATATCCGATAGCTCCGGGAGTATTCATTACAGCCCCGGCAACTCCCTCGTTACCATTACCACCAACACCTGTTGGCCAGTTAACGCTGGTTCCATAACCTATTTTTGCTTTCCATTCATCAGAAACCCTTGAGAAATAGCTAGTCCATATATTAGTTGTACCGGAACCGTCAGAACGGTGAACAACTGTAATAGGTAAAGAGGGTAAATCTTTATCCGGGTTTAATTTTTCAATTTTCGGATCGTTCCAGTTGGTTATTCTTTCCATATAAATATCAACTAAAACATCCGCATCAAAAACAATCCCTTTGTCAACACCGGGCACATTATATGTAGCAACAACGTCAGCAAGTGTGATCGGCATGTTAAAAGCCCTGCCACCGGTTTGGCTTTCTATGTCGGCCATTATCTCATCCGACAGAAAAGCTTCGGTCATTCCAAACATAATTGTTTGTTCAACGAATTGCCTTATTCCACCACCGGATCCTATTGACTGATAGTTCACTACAACTCGGTTTCTTGTAACATCGCGATATTCATCAGCCATTGCAGTAATTAATGGTGCAGGAAAAGAGGCTCCGGCACCTAAAAGGTCAACGCGGCTTTTGCGCTCTTTTTTGGTATCATCTGAATCATCTTTCTCTCTTCCTTCACCACAGCCTGCAGTGAGAAGAATCATGCCTGTAACTAAAATCAGGCTAAAGGTTTTAATAAAATTGATTTTCATAATATTTGTTTTTTTATTTGATTTCATATTCGTTTGATTTAATTGTATAATTGATTGTTTGTTGTTTAATTGATGATGCAATATTAATTTGAAATGATTACAAGGTTGTAACATAATTGTTACATTTCTGTTACAATTTCTTGCATGTTTTTCTTTTTTGTGATTGCATTATTAAAAAAGGGGCACACAATATTCCATTCTCGAATTATTATTTGAAATGTGAAGAATCTACTTTTTACCAAAACTAACTAATTAAGTTATACATTCACACAACACGAAACAATGCATACCCCTATATTTTATAGAACATTTATTACCTTTTATTAAGAACTTCTTTTCCAATAGGCTCACCATTCCATTTAAGTTGCTTTATCATATTCATATTTTTTTCAATTGCAGCTTCCGGCAATTGAGCATATCCCAGCATTTCAGAAAGTTCTTGCCCGTCAGTTATACTCCATATAATAAACTCAATTAACTCTTTTGCTTGTGTCCTATTAGCTATAGCATTGTTTTTATCAAGATTTTCATATACCAGCATCCATGCGAATCCGGCAATTGGGTATCCTTGTGGATTTGGTGTATTTGTAAAAAGAATCCTGGTATCTTCAGGAAGTTCTATATTTGCCGCAGCAGTTGTTGCATCAAAGGAGGGCATAATAGTGTTTCCTGAAGAATTAATAATCGCTGCATAAGATATATCGTTAATCAGTGCATAAGCCAGGCTATTATAACCTATAGCTCCAGGCGTATTCATAACAACACCGGCAACACCTTCATTACCGTTTGCCCCAACACCGGTGGGCCAACTAACACTGGTACCATAACCAATATTTGATCTCCATTCATCGGAAATTCGGGAGAAGTAGCTTGTCCATAAATTTGTGCTACCAGAGCCATCTGACCTGTGGACCACAGTAATAGGAAGAGCAGGAATATTGAGGTTAGGATTCAAATCAGTTATTCTTCGATCATTCCATCTTGTTATTTTTCCCATGTAGATATCAACCAACACATCACCCGATAAAACAATACCTTTATCAACACCAGGCACATTATATGTAGCAACCACATCAGCAAGTGTAATAGGCATGTTAAAAGCCCTGCCACCGGTTTTGCTTTCAATATCAGCCATTATTTCATCTGAAAGAAAAGCTTCGGTCATTCCAAACATTATTGTTTGTTCACCAAATTGCCGTATTCCACCACCAGAGCCTATTGACTGATAATTTATTGTAACTCTTCTGTTTGTTAAGTCTCTGTATTCATCTGCCATAGCAGTTACTAATGGTGCAGGAAATGAAGCTCCTGCTCCGATCAGATCAACTCTGTTTCTGGTTTGCGCTTTAGTTTCCTCAGGACTAAATACACCTGATAATAAAAATACCAAAAGTGACAAAATCATTAGAGTTGTTTTGCTTAAAAATTGTGTTTTCATAATAATTAAAAGTTTTAAAAGTTTGTAATAGGTAACCAAATTTGTGCTTATTGTTTTAAAAAAGCTAAACCTCATTTTCTAAGGTTTAGCTTTTTACATATTATTTATTAGAAATTATATTGTGCTCTTATCAGGCCTAAAACCGGCCTTTCATCCTGATAATCAAGGTCAACAATAATTGCGTTAAGCATAAACCTCAGCCCTGAAGACACATAATGGTTTAAACCCAACGTAATATTACTTTGCTCTCCACCGTCAAAACCTGCATCATTAAGGTCAATATTGCTGTAACGCACTGCTACTTCCCATGCTCCGGCATCTCCCGAGGGAGAGACTGTTCCAAGTGATCCTTTTGAATAAGAACGGCTTTCACCGGTAATAACGAAGCTTGACTGCACATGAAATCCTGTGAATACAGGGTTGTCTCCTTCTTTTCTGCTTACTGCTGCTCTAAAATACTCACCTTCAATTGAAAAGGGGCCGTTTAGATATAATAATTCTACACCATTTTTTAGAGTACTTTCGGCATTATCAATACCTGCACTAACCATTCTTACACTACCACCTTTGCTGTCGCGTGCTTCCGGCCTGTCACTGAAACCAACATCCCTGTTATCCATTAAATCTTCATAAGCTACAGAAGCACCTATATGAAGATTTCCACCTCCTACCTCGGGACAGAACACCCCTCTAAAAGCTGCACCGAGAGGCATATCGTCTTCAAGATCGCCTCTCTGCCCGAGGGATCTTCCATAAACCATTGTTTTGAATCCTAAAGTTGAAGGAAAATACTCATATGCCATACCTATTCGCCTGGAATCAGTAATAATATTACTCGGCGATGAACGCTCAATGAATGTAATTGAATTAGAGCTGGTAAGTTCGTTCAAACCCTGGGGCACCTTAAACTGCCCAAGCCAAAGTCTGCCGCCATGATCAAATGAACGGCGAAAACGAAAGTCATTGGGAGAAACACCACCATCTGCAAAATCCACCTCAATACGGCCATCCCAATTGTCATTGATTTTTCCATTCATCCCCATACGGGCACGACGGTTGTTGAAACCATTGCTGAATTGATCAGCTTCATTTATCCCGTAAAAAGCATCCATGTGGAGACGCCCTCGAATATTAAACTCCTGTGCATCCAAATGTACAGGGAAAAACATAAAAGAAAGCAGTGAAAACAGCACTGCCCGATGAATCATTTTTTTTGTTGTTTGCATTTTTCAATTTAATTTAATGATTAATTAATATTCTTAATTTCCAGTGCAATGATATTTAAATGAAATTACAGGGCTGTTTCATAAAACTTACAATAATGTTACATTTTCAACTGTTATAAAATAAAAATCAAAAAGTTAAACACAGGCAATCAAATAGAACTGTTAACGCCTCAAAACGAATTAATCACAAAACAAGCGAAAAGGGCGTTAAAAAATATTTGAAGTCGCTCCGTAAAGTTATGGAAAGGTATAAAAAATATAATACAGATTAAACACACACAAAAACAGATCAAAGCTAAAAGCGACATTGCAAATATTTTAGCCCTTGATGCGTAGTTTTGTGGTGGCGGAACCACAGCCTTGAAGCTTGTCCCGTCCATTCGGGATTTTCAAACTTTTTTATCAAGTTTTTATTAGGCACTACTAAATGCTAAAAAATAAAAACCTTAATTTAGCCGACATACTCAATATAGATATCGTTTTTTTCAACTGGTGCTTTTAGCCCC
>PUKZ01000153.1 GCA_003550725.1 Bacteroidales bacterium
ATTTTTATTTGTATCTTTCATCTCGGAAGTGAGTTTAAAGTGTTTTGTTTATTTTGTTTAATGCCTTAAAGATAAGCATTTTAGCTCACTTCCGTTATTTTTTATTTTAGATTTTTAGGTGGTATTAAAAGAGATCAAAACATAATTAATGCTGCAAACTTTATTATTCGGCAGTGTTCAAAATTCTCCTTACTTTTTTATACTTTTGCAATAATTAAATGCATTTAAAGTAATGGCTGATAAAATAAGGATAAAGAACAAAAAAGCCTCTTTTGAATACCATTTGCTGGAAAGGTTTGAAGCCGGCATAATGCTTACGGGCACTGAAATAAAATCCATTCGCAGTGGCAAGGCAAGTATCAAAGAGGCATATTGCATTTTTGAAAAAGGTGAGCTTTTTATCAGAAATATGCATATTTCTGAATATAGTCATGGAACTTATAACAACCATGAGCCTAAGCGTGACCGCAAACTTTTACTTACAGCAAGAGAATTAAAAAAACTTGAAAGTAAAGTAGCCGAAAAAGGTCAAACAATAATACCTACCCTTTTATTTATTAATGATAAAGGTTTGGCAAAACTTGAAATAGCATTGGCAAAGGGTAAAAAAATATATGATAAACGTCAGGATATTAAGAAAAAGGATGTTAAGCGTGAAATTGAACGTGAGAAATTATAGTTAATCAAATTAACTACTTTTATCATCCTTGGGTTTAGGTTTATAAATATATTTGAGTTTTGTTCCGGTATTTTTATAAGGGTATTTTTTTCCTTCTGTTATATTTCTACCATCTAAATTCATATCTTTATCTTTATTTTGCTGTTGTTTTTTTCTAGCCTTTTTATCAAAATACTCATCCCACTCTGACAGGGTTTTGCCATTAAACTTTTTCTCATCCTCCTCCTCTTCTTCAAGTTCCCATTCATATATCTTTCGCTGAGGACCTTCTCCTTTAAAAAATATTGCAAGCACTATACCTGCAATCATTCCCATAAGATGGCCTTCCCATGACACCCCTTCCTGTATGGGTAAAATACCCCACACCATACCTCCATAAAGGAAAGCAACCAATAATGAAATTGCCATAAGCCGGGGATGTCGTCTTATAATTCCACTAACAAACAAAAATGCAGCTAAACCATATATAACTCCGCTGGCTCCAATATGATAAGACTCACGGCCAATTACCCATAACCAGGCATTGCCAATTAACCAGGTTAATAAAAAAATACGCAAACCCAGGTCCTTGTAAAAATAAAATAACATTGGAATTAAAACTAATAGAGGAAAACTATTAGATATTAGATGAGAAAAATCCCCATGAATCAATGGTGAAAAAAATATACCGGGAAAGCCCTTGAAAGACAAAGGATAAACACCTAAAAAAGTAAACTCAATATTTAAAATTACCTCTATTAATTTTATTAACCATAAAATAATTACGAAAAATAGACCATAAGATATGCAACGCAAAAAAAACCTTTTTTCCTCTTTTATATCCTGATAGTAAGGCCGGTTATCTTCGTGCAAAATATTTGATTTTAATTATTAAACCCTTTATAATGACAAATTTAAAAATAGTTTTTTGATTAATTTTTTAATTATTAGTATTTTTTATCAATTAAATAAATTCCAACCATCAAAAAAATAGCTACCTTTGTAGAATTATAATTATATTTTTTACAGATAAATACGCGATACATTATTTTCATAATAGATGCTCTATATTTTAACAATTAAAGAAGTAACAATAAATTAGTGTTAGCCAACGTCATTATATAGAAAAAGAAACAATTATATAATAATTACCTCTGGAAAAATATTTCATAATAACAGTAATATTATTTTGAAAAAGTATTGATTTTACAGTAATATAATTTTGCCGGATATTAAAATTATTATTAAATAAAAATTGATTGATAATAAAAATACAACGCGGCATTAGGTGCTTAACTGAATTAATAAATTTTTTGTACATATGAGACGTAACACAATTTTTCTAAACTGGTTTTTGATTTTAAGTTTTATATTCTCATCGATGCATATTTCATCGCAGGAGAATGAGATAGATGAAAATCACCTTAAGCTTATTCGTGCTTTGCAATTCATAAAAATAGGATATATAGAAGATGTTGATGAAGAAAAGCTTGTTGAAGATGCAATTAAAGGTGTACTTAAGGAACTTGATCCTCATTCAGTTTATTATTCGAAGGAAGAGATAAAGAAGGCTGATGAACCATTGGTTGGCCGCTTTGAGGGTATAGGAGTACAATTTGATATTATAAGAGACACCATTGTTGTTATTTCACCTATATCGGGCGGTCCTTCGGAGCAGGTTGGTATTATGCCGGGCGATCGTATTGTATCTATTGATGGTGAAGAATCGACCGGTAGTGAGATTAACAACAGGTTTGTACAAGACAAACTGCGTGGAGAAAAAGATTCAAAGGTTGATGTAGGTATTGTAAGGCATGGGGTGGGTGATATACTTAATTTTACTATTACCCGAGATGAAATTCCAATAAACAGCCTTGATGCAGCATTTATGGCAACTCCCGAAATAGGCTATATTAAAATAAATCGTTTCTCACGCACAACTATGGATGAATATAAAGAGGCTATTGATAAGCTTATTGATGAAGGCATGAAGCACTTGATACTGGATTTAAATTACAATTCAGGCGGATATCTTGATGTAGCAATAAAGTTAACTGATGAGTTTTTCGATAAAAACAAAATGATAACTTATGTTAAAGGACGGGCAACACCGAAGCAGGAATTTAAAAGCACAAGAAGCGGCAGTTTTAAAGATGGCAACCTTGTGGTGATGGTTAACGAGGGTAGTGCTTCTGCAAGTGAAATTTTGGCAGGTGCAGTTCAAGATTGGGACAGGGGACTCGTAGTAGGCAGGCGGACATTTGGCAAAGGGCTTGTTCAAAGGCCTTTCGAACTGCCCGATGGTTCTGTTATAAGATTAACTACTGCTCAATATTACACCCCGGCAGGCAGAAGTATTCAAAAACCCTACGATGAAGGTGCAGAAGAATATTATAAAGAACTGTCAAAACGGCTTGAAAGTGGTGAATTGATAAGCCCGGAAAATATTACTTTTCCTGATTCACTCAAATATGAAACAGAAGGCGAAAGAATAGTATATGGAGGTGGAGGTATAATGCCCGATATTTTTATACCTCTTGATACCAACAGGGTGTCGGATTATTTCTCAGAACTCCACCGAAAAGGTATTCTAAATACATTCAGTTTTGAATATGCCAACAATAACCGTGAAAAAATCAAGGAAAAATATCCCGAATTTGAATCATTCAAGAAAAATTTTACCGTTGATGAAGATATTTTGGATAAACTTGATGCTTATGCTGCATCCCATGATATTGAAAAGGAACGAAAAAAACCCGACCTATATCTTCAAAACCGATTAAAGGCCTTAATTGCCCGGAACATTTGGGATATAAGTGCATCCATACAAATTAGTATGAAAAAAGATGATGGTTTTCAAAGAGCTATAAAAATCCTTCAGGATGATACATTTAGTGAGCTTAAGATAAACCAGTAAAAGGAATAGGTTATAAAAAAGTTGTCATTTTAAAAGGTATTCATAAATCCAACATGAACCTTGATATCGTTAAGATTAAAGGTTTGGTCTTGTCTGTTACCAAAAGCAAAAAATAAAGATAAAATACCTGCGGGGAGTTCTTGCGAAATGCCTGTTCCTGCTCCAAAAGGGAAGTAACGGTATTTATCCGAGGTTTTTCTTTCTACATATCCACTATTGGCAAAAAGGCTAAGATATGAATTTTGCCCTATTACATATCTGTATTCTGCCAGTAAATAAGCATATGATGATGCAATGATTGACTCTTCTTCAAAGCCTCTCAGGCTATGCACTCCCCCTACTCTAAATAATTCGTTTTCAAATAATCCCTCTCCTATTATCATACCACCCTCTCCTTTCATAGCTAAAGCACTTCTGTTTCCAAACGGAAATAACCGTTGTAATAATATTTGACCCATATATTGATTTGATTCTAATTCAATATCATCGTATAATTGATCGGGTATATTGTTATTTTTTTCAATATTACGGTTACCCATGGCTATTTGGATTGAATAGTTAAACCCCTTGCGTGGTTCGATGTTGAATAAATCTGATTTATATGAAGCTCCGACTCCATAAAGAATTGTTCTGTAATCAATAGATCCCGGCAATTTTTCAGCATTTTTATATCTTTTTGCATCAAGCAATTCAGATGTTCTCCAATCTACAAAAACTTTAGCTCTGATGTTATTTTTAAAGCGATATCCCATAGCCGGTTTTCGTTGTATATGAAGATAAGTCGAGTCTTGTTTTCGCATCATAAGTTGCATTTCGGCTAATACAGGAGTGTAAAACAGGTATGGATACCCTGCTGAAATATCGAGTGATTGGGTTCCATACCCAAGGCCCTGCCATCTCAAATCCATCCATTCACCTCTTTCAAAAGTATTAGTCAAATAAAGGTTCACCTGGCCTGTCAATCTCATAGGGTTATCAGCACCCTCATCGTATACAGCTCCGGCAATACCATCAAAACGATTTGAAGCACGTTGCTCTATACCCACATTTACTTTAGCACGATCATTTGTAAACAAAACCCGGGGCTGCCTGGTAACAGATATAAAATCAAGAACACTAAGCTTTTTTTCCAGATTCTCAAATACATCTTCACTATAGTTTTCATCGGGCTTTATACCCGTATGCATTGCCAGAAAACGCGAATTTATATTTATGTCACCATCAACCTCTAAAGTATCAAAAACAATATAATTAGAACGATCAATTTTCAGCTTGCCTTGTATTGAATCTCCGCGGATTTTAGGATCTCCTAAGCTAATATTGGCAAAGGGATAGCCCTTATTCTGGAAAAAACCAAGTATCTTATTTGTAAGCTTATTGTACTCGAAAGGTGTAATGCCGCTTTTAGAAAAATACTTATCAGTGGATAATTTAGCCAGGATTTCTTCACCAATATTGCCTGGTTCGACATAATATCTATACTGCTCTTTCGGCCTTATAAAGCATTTAACTTTTGATGAGTCGTATTGACAACTATCTTTGACAACTTCGAAAAAACCAATTTCATAGAGCTGATCAAATATCGATTCAAGCTCGCGTTCAACCTCAAATTCTGATAAAACCTGTTTGTTATAAACAATTTTGTTTTCAAGCTTTTTCTGATATTCGGCAAACCGAACTTCAAACTCCAAAAAATCCTGTGCTAATAAGCAACAAAGCCCGTTGATAACAAAAACAATAATTGATAATATTTTTTTTATACAAGTCATTTTAAAAAAAACTTCTCTAATAATAACCAATAAACAAAGGGCTTAACTTATTATCTTATTTAATGCACATTCAAAAACTTGATTCAATAATTTAAACCGTAATAATTATATTTAATATGAAAAAATCATTTATTTTATAAACTCCAGTCTATTTCTTCTTTTCCTTGTGATTTAAGAATTTCATTGGTTTTAGAAAAATGGCGGCAGCCAAAAAACCCGTCGAAAGCTGAAAATGGCGATGGATGTGGAGCTTTGAGCAGATAATGTTTTGATGTGTCAATAAGTTTTTCTTTAGCTTGGGCATATCTACCCCATAACAAAAACACCAAGCCATTCTTTTTTTCTGATAGTATTCTTATCACCTGATCGGTAAACTGCTCCCAACCTTTATTTTGATGTGAACCAGCCTGCCGGGCCCTCACCGAAAGTGTAGCATTTAGTAACAATACACCTTGTTTAGCCCACTTTTCAAGGTTACCATTTGCGGGTATAGGAATACCTATGTCATTATGCAATTCCTTAAAAATATTATTAAGCGAGGGAGGCTTGGTAATATTATCATTTACTGAAAAACAAAGCCCGTTAGCCTGACCCCTGCCATGATAGGGATCCTGCCCTAAAATTACAACTTTTACTTCATGAAAAGGCGTAAAGTCAAATGCAGCAAATATCCTTGACCCCGGCGGGTAAACAGTATATTTTTGCTTCTCTTCCAATAAAAAATGTTTTAAGTTTTTAAAATAATCGGAATGAAATTCTGAAACAAGATGTTCTTTCCAGCTTTGTTCAATTTTTGGATCTATTTCTTTTGAAACAGTCATATAACTCTTTGATTATTATTATTTTATTCTAATTTTATTTTCATGCTAAAAAAAAACATAACAAACCAAACATGTTTGTGAATTGATAAATTAATAATTTCTCTTTACTTATTATGGTTTAGCTTAAGCCTTAAAGAATTATAGCAGATACGATTCAATCTGTAAAAATATAAAATCTTCTTTTTCTTAATTAAAAAACAGAACCGTAAAGTTAAAGCTTTTCTGATAATTTTTCTTAACTATGCTTTATTAAGAAATGCTAACTCACATTTTTCGGCTTTTACGATAAATCTATTGTTTCGCGGAATTAAATTATTCAAACAAAATTTTTTATGATAATTGGAATAATTATCGCATTTATTTAAAAGTGTTAATTTTGTGTTTTGTAAAAAAACAGAGTTAACAATAATAATTGAAAATTATGGGTGTTTCAAATTTATATCCGGTAATAGCTGAAAATTTTAAAATGGATGGTGGTGCATGCTTTGGCGTTGTGCCCAAGTCGCTTTGGAGCAAACAAGTAGAAGCTGATGAAAACAATATGATCCCAATAACATCACGCAGTCTGCTTATAGAAGCCGGAAATCGCTTAATTCTTATTGATACCGGGATGGGAGATAAGCAAAGCAAAAAGTTTTTTGGTTATTATTATATATTTGGCGATGATAGTTTTGAAAAAGCATTTAAGGAACTTGGTTATGATTTTAGCCAAATAACCGATGTCATTCTGACACATTTGCATTTTGACCATGTCGGTGGTGCGGTAAAATGGGCGGATGACAGGCAGACTCCTGAACTTGTCTTCAAAAATGCAACTTATTATTGCTCGAAAAAACAATGGGATTGGGCACTTAATCCAAATCCCAGGGAGAAAGCATCTTTTTTCAAAGAAAACTTTATGCCTTTATTTGAATCAGGGCACCTTGAATTTATCCATGAGTCAGGTGTATTTATTGATGGGGTAAACCTGGAGATATTTGACGGACATACCAGGGGACAAATAATTCCATTTATTAAATACAAGAATCGTACTATTGTTTTCATGGCCGACTTTATATCTTCTGTTTTTAATATTCCTGTTGCTTATATCTCCGGTTTTGATATTGACCCCCTATTAGCCATGAAGGAAAAGGAACTGTTTTTAAAAGAAGCACTTGACAACAACTATGTATTGTTTTTTGAACACGACTATTTTAATGAGTGCTGCAACCTGAAAGAAACCGAAAAAGGCATCAGAGCAAATGAAGTTTTTAAGCTAAGTGATTTGTAAAATTATTTATTATCTCAAACAAGGTTATATACTAACAGGTAACACTTATGTATGGATAACTACTTGAGTGCATTTAGGATTTATATTATTACAATGTAACCGGATTTTTTTTAAATTCTGAATAACAATAAAAAAGTATACAAATGAAAGACACTGTTAATAAATTAAACAAACATTTAGATGGCGAGAGTTCATTAAATATGTTGCGATACGTTCTTAAAAATTATAGTGAAAAGGCGGTATTCACCTCAAGCATGAGTATTGAAGATCAGGTTATAACCCATTTAATAGCCGGAATTAACAAAAACACCAATATAATTACTCTTGACACAGGAAGAATGTTTTATGAATTTTATGACTTGATTGAAGAGACTGAAAATCGTTATAACATAAAAATAACAATATATTTCCCTGATTTCAAAAAAGTAGAGGAGATGGTCAATACAAGGGGGATAAATCTTTTTTATAATAATATTGAAAATCGAAAATACTGTTGTAATATAAGAAAGATAGAGCCTTTAAAACGATCATTAGCCAATAAAGAAGTTTGGATAACAGGTCTGAGAAACGAACAATCTTCAACCAGGAAAAACCTAAATACAATTGAATGGGATGATTCAAATAACATAATTAAAGTAAACCCTTTGCTTTATTGGAATACAAAGGAAGTATGGGATTATATTCGTAATAACCAAATACCATATAACCCTTTACATGACAAAGGCTATCCAAGCATTGGATGTCAACCATGCACAAGAGCTATAAAACCAGGAGAAGACGTAAGGGCAGGACGTTGGTGGTGGGAAAATCCAGAAACAAAGGAATGCGGGTTGCATGCTGGTAAAAATAAGCCATAAATCAATCTGGATGATATAAGTTCGATATTAATGATCATAATTTTATGAGATTGATACATTTTGAATTTATCCATATCCTGAAGTTTATGAAGTAATTCTTTATTCATTGCCTTTAGCTGGTATTAGGTCATTATATACCATTACACCTCCGTCAACTTTAAAAATACTTCCGGTTATCCATGAAGATTTATCGGACAATAAAAATTCGATTAGGTTGGCAATATCTTTTGGTTTGCCAATACGGTTCAGAGGATACCTCTTGACGGCATTTTCCAGAAGCTCCTCGTATTTCTCTTTATTTTCAAATATTTTGTTATCAAGATGTATGGGTGTTATTACAAGGCCCGGATTAACTGAATTAACGCGTATTTTATAATATGCTAAATCGCCGGCCAGAAACTCGGTGAGCATATCAAGGCCGGCCTTACTTACTGAATAAGCTATACTACTACCCGGTTTAAAAGCTGCCACTGAAGATACATTTACAATTGAAGCCCCCCGGGCTTTTTTTAATAAGGGCAGCATACTGCGAGTTAAAAGATAAACACCGTTAAGGTTAATATTCAAATTATATTTCCATGTTTCATAGTCTATCGCTTCTATACCGCCCTTGGTTAAAACACCTGCATTATTAACCAAGCCATGCAATCTGCCATAAGTAGCTTCGATATATTCAGCAAGTTGGCGGCAATCATCAACTTGAGTAACATCTCCTTCAAAGAATGTTACATTATCTAAAGTACCAATCTCTTTTCGGGCTCTTTCAATTTTATCCTTGCTGCGCGAAAACGAAATAACATGGGTGTTACTGTCATCTGTAAGTTGCCTTGTTGTTTGTAAACCAATACCCGAACTGCCTCCTGTAACCAAAATAATTCTAGAATCCATAGTAATAATTAATTTATAATGCCTGTAAAGTTATTTATTTCGATTTTATCTTACAATTAACGTAAACAAAAATAAACATTGTGATACTTAAAACTATCAAAATACAAATTAATAAAAACAAAAAACTACTGTTTAAGAACAAAAGTATTATAATATTTATGAAAAAATTTGAATAATCTAATATTTGTTTTGTAGTTTTGGCAAAATAATAAAAATTTAGTATTATGAAATTTGCAACAATACTATTTTGTTTCACCATGATGTTAAGTATTCATCTACATTGTGAAAATAATGAAGAGGAAAAAACCGAAGAGGCTGATTTGTGGAACTTTTCGGGAAATTTTTCACAGGTTTTTAACCAATCAAGTTTTACCAACTGGGCTGCCGGGGGTGAAAACACTTTGGCTTCAACTTCAATAGTTGAATTAGAAGCTACATATGACAATGATAATATTTCATTTGAAAATCAACTTGATCTGCGTTATGGTCTTTATAAATCAGGAGAACAATCTTTACGAAAAAATGAAGACAGAATAGACTTTACCTCCAAGCTTGGCAGGAAGCTTGTGGAAAAACTTAATGCTTCAGCCATGATCAATTACAGATCGCAGTTTACCAAAGGTTATGATTATCCAAATGATAGCGTTGTTGTTTCAAGGTTTATGGCTCCGGGTTTTATAACTGTATCAGCAGGTATGGATTACAAGCCGTGGGACTTTCTTTCGGTTTACTTCTCACCTGTTACGGACAGATTTACATTTGTATTAGATCAGAAACTAGCCGATCAGGGTGCCTTTGGAGTTGAAGAATCAGAAAATCTTTTAGCTGAACTGGGAAGCATGTTAAATCTAACTTTCAGTAGAAAATTCACTGATAATATTAGAGTACGATCAAGGTTGGAGTTATTTAGCAGTTACGATGATTTTGGGGAAATTATTTTAAACTGGGAGTCGTCAGCTAACTTAAAAATTACCGAATACATTACAACAAATGTTTTGGTGCATCTTATCCAAGACCGCAACATTGATGAAAAACTCCAAATAAAACAAACATTCGGATTAGGTTTATCCTATAGTTTTTGAACCCTACAATAACGATGCTTTGCAACAGATTAGCAGCTATTCTCATTTTATAGTTGAATCCGATGCATTTAACCGGGCATGTCATTACATACCCGACATAATGCCAAATATTCCGGCGCTAAAAATCAATATTGAAAATATTATTGTCACTACAAAAATAATTGCAATCCATAGAAGGGATGCTTTAGCATAGGTGGCTTTACTGGGGTTAGCATCGCCACTGAAAGCCCATATAAACAAAAAGATGATATTAACAAGCGGAATAGCCAGGATAAAAAGTGTTAACATCCAATCTCCGACGCTTATAACAGGATTTTTTACAGCTTCATGTTCCATATTATGTTAATTTAAGTTATTACTATATTTATTAATTAATTATTGCTTTATTCGGCTGGTTATCTATAATTGAAATAATTTCCGCTAACTTATCTTTTTCACTTTTTTCACCGTCGATCCAGTTTATTTCATACCCCTGGCGCTCCATACGTCTAAACCAGGTCATCTGCCTTTTGGCATATTGATGTATTACAGTGTTTAACATATCTTCCATCTTTTTGTAGCTGATCTCTCCAGTCAAATATTCTGTAACAAACCTGTATTCCAGGCCGTAATACTTAAGTTTTTCGGGTTTTATGCCTGACTCCAGAAGATTTTTAACCTCTTCTATCATACCTTCATTGAGGCGTTTTTTTAATCTTTGGGTAATTCTTTTACGCAAGACTTTACGATCAAAGTTTATGGCAAAAATTATATTGCTAAAGTCAGGAAAATCTTTTATAAGCTCCTGGTTTTCTATTTTATACTTCTCTATTTCAATAGCTCTCACCAATCTCTCATGATCTGAAGTATCGGTTGTATTATGAAGCTTTGTCATAGAATCTAACATTTTTATTAGTTGCTGGTATGAGAGGTTTTTAATTTCTCCCCTTAACTTTTTGTTTTCAGGAACTTCAACTATTTTACGACCGCAAAGGGCTGATTCGATATATAGCCCTGTTCCACCACATACAACAACCTGTTTGTTTTTTTTATTTATCAATTCATAAGCGTCGAGAAAGTCATTCTGAAATTCAAATACATTATACTCATAGCCGGCATCTCTGATATCAATAAGATGGTAAGGTATCTTTTTGCCATCTACAGTATAGTCATCAATATCTTTACCGGTGCCAATATCCATTTTCCGGTAAACCTGCCTTGAATCGGCACTTATGATCTCTCCATCAAAATGACTCGCTGTTAAAGCAGCCAGCCTGGTTTTTCCTGTGGCAGTAGGACCTGTTATAGTAATTATATCGAAAGGGCAGTTGCAACTCATATAATATCTTTTTTTCGATAAAGTAACTCTTTATCGGCTAATAAATTCCTTAATTTTTGGAGTAAAGATATAGAAATGTTATTAAACTCAAAAGGTAAAGTAAAATATTTTATATCACTTTCTTCACAATCACCAAAATAATATTTTATATGTTGTTGTAAATTATCTTCATCATTCGTTACATTTTGCAGGTGATAATATTTTACAAACTGTAAAATTCTCAATCCATCGAACTTCATATGGCAAGCCCTGATAAAATTTTCTTCACTTCTGCAATTCTGGCGTAATTTTTCAAAAATATTTTTTGTTCCGAAAATTTTTTCAAAAAAACTATCTAAAGGTGTAGGTATATCTTTTCTAAAAAGTACCGGAAAAAGATCATAAGTTTCTTTGATCAATTTAAATGGTTTTAGGGGATAAATTGGATACCTGTTCCACTTGTTTTTGATTCCTTCTCCAACAGCAGGACCTGTACCGAAGGGAACACGGTTTGAAACTCTTGATGACGGGAAAACATAGTAATCATTATATTGATTAATATTCCCATGTTTACGCAGCTTTTGCAGCAGGTAAAAATCCTCTCCGGCCGGTTTGGGAGCAAGTTTCCCGATTTTCTTTAAACTATTAACCTTAATAGTAATAGCTGACCCTAAAGGTGTAAAAGCATATGGACTTCCAATATTCCACAAATTAATTACATACAAACGCATATAAATCTCATATCGTAGTATTGCCCTATCTATAGAATCATCGCCTGTAAGATTGTGATAATATGGATTTGCATGGGCTACGATATTAGGCTTTTTTAAAAATGAGTTTACTACAGATTGAAAATAGCCCGGTTCAAAAATAGTGTCAGCATCCAGGCACATAACCAAATCATTATTGTTAGCTTGGGCAATTGCTTTTTTAAATAAGAGGTTTCGTGCATGACCAACCCCTTTTTCATGAGGTGAAAATCCACGGCCGGGTGAAGATCTGTCTATAACTTCAACTGCAGGGCAATCAAGATCTTTTAAATATTCAATCGCTTTTAAATTGTTTTCACAAATATCTCTTTTACCATATTCTTTCCACCAGTGATCAGGTTGGTTAACACACGATATAACATGAAAATTTTTATATGTCTGATCTTTAATTGATTGTATGCATGATTGAATATAACCATCTTCATCCATTACAGGTATGGTTACAATTATTTTTGGCAATCTAAAACCTTTTTCATAGTTGTATTTCATACTTTCTATGATGCTCCTTATAAAAATAAGTTAATAAAATTAGATAAAAGAAATAAAAGAATTAGATCATTTACAAGCTCTTTCTTATCCCCATTTGTTTTAGCTAAACAAAATTAATAATTTTGCAAATTAATTCTCTGACTAATATCAGCCCGGATTTTTAATGGCGTTTTAAACATTTAAAAATGTATAGTGTTGACTGATTGTATTCATAATTGAAAACCATGCAAGAACCATTTCTTTTTACAGGCGATGATTCTCTTACCATATATGGTGCCCGGGAGCACAACCTGAAAAACATTGATGTTGTAATACCTCGCAATACTTTAACAGTAATAACAGGATTAAGCGGGTCAGGTAAGACTTCCCTTGCTTTTGATACTATTTATGCTGAAGGTCAAAGGCGTTATATTGAGACCTTTGCAGCCTATGCAAGGCAATTTTTGGGAAATCTTGAAAGGCCGGATGTTGACAAAATCAATGGGTTAAGTCCTGTGATAAGCATTGAGCAGAAGAGCACCAATAAAAATCCGCGTTCAACTGTAGGAACGGTAACTGAAATATATGATTTTTTGAGGCTGTTATATGCACGGGTTGCTGATGCTTATTCATATAAAACCGGTGAAAAAATGGTGCGCTACACTGATGAAAAAATTCTCAACCTTATACTAGAAAGGCATAATAACAAATCTATTTTACTGCTGGCACCATTGATTAAGGGACGCAAAGGCCATTACCGGGAGCTTTTTGAGCAAATACTCAGGCAGGGTTTTCTTAAAGTAAGAGTTGACGGTAAAATAACCGACATAAAATACGGTATGAAGCTAGACCGTTATAAAATTCATGATATTGAAATAATAATTGATAAAATTAGTGTAAACAACTCCAATAAAAAAAGACTTTATCAATCTCTCCAAACCGCTTTAAGATATGGCAAAGGCATGGTAATGCTCATTGACGAGAGCAGCGGGCAAAGCTACTATTTCAGTCGTAACCTTATGTGCCCGAAATCAGGAATTGCATATGATGATCCTGAGCCAAACACTTTCTCTTTCAATTCACCATATGGAGCATGCCCTGAGTGTAATGGGCTGGGTACTATTAATAAAATCAACCTTGAGAAGATCATACCTGATATGCGCAAAACTATTCGTAAAGGTGGCATCGCTCCGTTAGGTTCATATAAAAACACATGGATCTTCAGGCAGATAGAGGCTATAGGCACCAAATACGGCTTTGATCTTGATACCCCAATTGAAAAAATTTCTCATAAAGCTATTAACATTATTCTATATGGTACTGATGAGTTAGTAAAGGTAAAAAATGAAAACCTGGGGATTACAAGCACATACTCTTTAGACTTTGGAGGTATTATTAATTTCATTGATGATCAATATAAGGTTAATCCTTCAAAAAATATACGCAAATGGGCTTTGAGTTTCATGAAAAAAGTTGATTGTCATGAATGTAAGGGTCAAAGATTAAAAAAAGAATCCTTATACTATAAGATCGGAGGTTATAATATTGCCGACCTTGCAGAAATGGATCTTTTAGCTTTGAAAAAAGAGCTGTTGGATATAGAAAAGAATTTTGACAAACGCCGTCATAAAATTGCAAAAGAGTTGATGCGTGAGTTAAATGAAAGATTAAGTTTTTTGCTTGACGTAGGGTTAGATTATCTTTCATTAAACAGGCCTGTAAAAAGTCTATCAGGAGGTGAAAGCCAGAGGATTCGCCTGGCTACCCAGATAGGCACTCAACTTACAGGTGTCTTATACATTCTTGATGAGCCAAGTATAGGTTTACATCAACGTGATAACAGGCGTTTGACGGCTTCATTAAAAAACCTCAGGGATATTGGCAACTCTGTAATTGTAATTGAGCACGACCGCGATATAATATTATCTGCAGACCATGTTGTTGATATGGGCCCCGGTGCAGGTAATAAAGGTGGTAAAATCGTAGCACAGGGAAAACCAATTGAGATAATGCAACAAAAATCTCTTACCGCACAATATCTTAGAAATGAAAAAGATATTCCTGTACCTCTAAAACGACGCGGAGGAAATGGCAAAAAGCTTATATTAAAAGGTGCCAAAGGTCATAATCTCAAAAATATTGACGCAGAAATACCATTAGGAATGTTAATATGTGTTACAGGCGTATCAGGCAGTGGCAAATCATCACTGATCAACGAAACCCTCTATCCTATATTAAGTAATCATTTCTACAGGTCGGAAAAACCCACCCTACCCTACTCTTCAATAGAAGGTATAAAGAACATCGACAAAGTAATTGAAATAGATCAATCACCCATAGGCAGAACGCCACGTTCAAATCCGGCAACCTACACAAAAGTATTTGATGATATACGTAAAATATATGCTTCTTTACCCGAATCTCAGGTCAGGGGTTACAAACCGGGGCGTTTCTCATTTAATATAAAAGGCGGTCGATGTGAAAGCTGCCAGGGTGGAGGTATGAAGGTAATCGGAATGAACTTTTTGCCCGATGTTCATGTTATATGTGAAACGTGCCGGGGTTTAAGGTATAATCGCGAAACCCTTGAAATTCGATATAAAGGCAAATCTATAAGCGATGTGCTTAATATGAGTATTGATGATGCATTAAACTTCTTTGAAAATATAGCCTCTATAACTCAAAAAATAAAAACACTCTCATCTGTGGGTTTAGGCTATCTTACACTCGGACAAAGCAGTACATCTTTATCGGGAGGTGAAGCACAAAGGGTTAAACTTGCCGCCGAACTATCAAAAAAAGATACAGGTAAAACCTTTTACATCTTAGATGAACCTACTACCGGACTGCATTTTGAAGATGTAAGCGTATTGATGAAAGTGTTGAAACACCTTGTTGATAAAGGAAATACAGTAATGATCATTGAACATAATATGGATGTTATTAAGGTAGCCGATCATATAATAGACCTTGGGCCTGAAGGCGGCAAAAGAGGCGGACGAATAATTTTCCAGGGATCTCCCGAAAAACTGGCAGATATAAAAGAAAATCACACATCAAAATTTTTAAAAAATGCACTTTTACAAAACCAAAATCATCTAAACGGTGAACATAAATTTACTGATCTCTAAGTTCAGACAAATGGTCTTTCCAGGCGAAGTTAAGAGACTCATCAATGACCCACTGATCGGTTTCTTTATCTATTTCGTAAAATTTAATAACTTCGTCTATCATTACACCAACATTTCCGGGCTCAAAAGGTATAATTGCATCATAACCTTCGGGCAATTGCAGCACATGATCGTGTGCAAAAACCCATTCACGGTCAGCGGTAAAGTCATAAAACCCTAATTTATTATTATCAACTATTCCCATCGACATATCACCTAAGGCAAAATAGTCGTCTACATCGTCCGGTATATAAAAAACAGACTCTTTATCCATTCTCCAATTTCCATCACCACCCAAATAATAATAATATATTTTATTATCTTTTACAACACCTATAACACCCATATCATAAGTCATTTTCATAACGACCAGCCTGTCAAAATCTTCAGGCAATTCCAATGCCATCCTGTCTTCTTCTTTCCACTGATATTTTGCATCAAGATAATAGAAATCAAAAACATTATCTTGTAAAACACCCAAATATCCCATCCCCAATGCTATAACTCCGTTTATATCATCAGGCAGAATAAATTGCGAATCCCGGTCAGGAGTCCACGACCGCGCATCAGTATAATAATAAATATGGATGTTTTGCCCTTCAATAAGCCCCATAGTACCATAACCCGGAGCAATAATTTGCCAGGCTTTTTCATTATGTTTTTGCTCAAGATTTATATGAGGCGGAGGAGTTCGCTCACACGAAGCTAATACCAATAATATTAATGATAATAAAAATAATGGTTTAAAATTTAAATAATTCAAAAATGTCATAAAACTATGCTTTAATTATTAAATATATAAAAAAGTCTTTTCCTATCGTTATTTTAACAAAAAAATACCGGTTTGCCTCTGCCGAACTTGCAAACCCAATGAAACTAATCCCATAAGATAATTTAATACCTTTTAATATAAATACAATTTTGTAAAAAAAGTTTTAAAAAACTGATATAAAAATAAATAATAAACAATTACCAAGGCTCTAGACTATGAAATTATTTTTTAATATTTGTTATTGTTGTTAGAGTTGTTAGAGTTGTTATTATTGTTATTGTTGTTATTATTGTTATTGTTGTTATTATTGTTATTGTTGTTATTATTGTTATTGTTGTTATTATTGTTATTGTTGTTATTATTGTTATTGTTGTTA
>PUKZ01000108.1 GCA_003550725.1 Bacteroidales bacterium
CATTTTTATTTTTATCTTTCATCTCGGAAGTGAGTTTAAAGTGTTTTGTTTATTGTTTTAACACCTTAAAGATAAGCATTTTAGCTCACTTCCGTTATTTTTTATTTTAGATTTTTAGGTATAAATTAAAATTTATAGCTACAAAACCATATATGAGCTTAATTCTTAAAATTTGTAACAGACAATTATCACTAAAATATCAATGAAAAATAAGCGAAAGCGAAGTAAATCAAATAAAAAAATTAATTATTGGCTATTGTTTTTGGTGATTTTGCTCGCCATAGTTCTTATTTTGTCTCGTGCTCGCCGGTCATCTCGAAGGGCTTTTTACAGGCCACCTGCTGTTGAACAATCCGATAATGATAAAAATACAAGCCAAAATAGTATAAAACAGGGTAATATGCTTGAAATACCATCTGTAGATAAAGATTATTTGCTGGGGCGCATTAGTCCGGCGCAATCAGAAAAGATGACTGAAGTTGACAGCCGCTTTGCCTCACGCAAAGGAATGTTTATGCACACTGAGGCTTATGAAGCTTTTAAAAAAATGTATAGCGCAGCAGCGGATGATGGTATAAGATTAACAATTATATCTGCTATGCGCACATTTGATCATCAGAAACGTATATGGGAGAACAAATGGAATGGACATCAAAAGATTCATGGTGATATTTATGCTACAGATATTGATGATCATGTAAAACGTGCAAAAGAAATATTACGCTTCAGTGCTATGCCCGGAACTTCCCGCCATCATTGGGGCACGGATATTGACTTAAACAGCCTTCAAAACAATTATTTTGAAACGGGTGAAGGAAAAAAAGTTTATCAGTGGCTCAAAACGAATGCCGAATCTTTTGGCTTCTGCCAGCCTTATACACCTCATGGACAACAAAGAGGTGGCGGGTATGAAGAAGAAAAATGGCACTGGTCTTATAAACCGGTTGCTGCAAAATACACGAAAGCTTTTCAAAATAGTGTAAATTATAATGATATTACCGGATTTGACGGGTATAAGACAGCCCAAAAACTTAATGTGATAAAACAATATGTTCTGGAAATCGATCCTGCCTGTGAATATTGAAATGTGTAATAGAAATGGCTTAGCAATAAATATTATATGTGCTGATGCATAGATAAGTATTTAGGATGTTAACCGGTCGTTGGCTAAAAAAAGATCATGATTAGCAGCTAAGCAATTATTATTATAAGTACGGTAAGTGATGTGTGATTTTTTATTTCAGCAGTTTGGCAAATAATTAATTATAAGAATAACAAACATTTTGCTTTTAAACATAATGAGTAAAAAATTTTTTGATTAATATAAAAATTATTATTTTTATAATTGAAAAACATATAAAACTTTACATATTATGATGTCTTATTCACGTCGGAAATTTATAATGAATATAGCAAGTTTGCCTTTGCTATTGTCGTTTTCATTTGTTTTTGCCAATAATATTTTTTCGAAAACCAAGTCAAGTAAAATGAAAAACATGACGGGTAAATCTTCTTTTGAACCTTCATATTTAAGTCTTCACAGAAGTGGTGAATTGAAGGATCGTGCCGATGTTTTGTGGGATATGATGGGAAATTGCGATATTTGTCCAAGGGAGTGTAATACTAATCGTTTACGTGGTAACAGGGGTGATTGTAATGCCAGTTCAGACCTCGAAATATCTTCATATCATGCCCATTTTGGTGAAGAAAAGGAGCTTGTTGGTGATAATGGATCAGGTACCGTTTTCTTTACAAATTGCTCATTGCTGTGTGTTTTTTGTATAAATTACGATATCAGCCATAAGGGCCGTGGCAGCAAACAATCTATTGATGATCTTGCTAATATGATGTTGATTCTTCAGAAACATGGTTGTCATAATATTAATGTTGTTACACCGTCGCATTATTCACCTCATATTTTGCATGCAATAGATAAAGCCGCCGGACAAGGATTGACATTGCCAATTGTGTATAATACTTGCGGATGGGAAAAACCCAATATATTACAGTTGTTAGATGGTGTGGTAGATATTTATCTGTCAGACTTTAAATACGGTGATTCCGAAGCAGCAGGTAAATATTCAGCGGGAGCTTATTCATATCCTGAAATAGCAAAGGAAGCCTTTCTTGAAATGCAAAGGCAGGTTGGTGTTGCAAAAGCCGACCCACAAACCGGGCTTATAAATAGAGGTTTAATGGTACGCCATCTTGTGATGCCCGAAAATGTTGCGCGTACTGACCTTATAATGAAATGGATATCTGAAAATCTTCCGAAAGATACTTATATTAACCTGATGGCACAGTATACACCAATGTTTAAAGCCTTTGATTACGATGAAATATCAAGACGTATTAATCAAAGGGAATATCGTGATGCTATAAATTATGCCCGTGATGCAGGATTGACAAATGTCCATCTTCAGTAATGGGTAAATTTTTGGTTTTTAGCTTATTTTGCTTTTGTGCCCGATTCAACTGACAATTGATCCTGACTTCTATAGCCAGGTGTTATCAAACAACCTGACTCCAACTATTCTAATCAAACAAAAACAAGCATGAGATATTATTATTTCAAAAAATATCTCATGCTTTCTTTAAATTACTAAAACAAAAACAACATTAACCAAAAAACCAAATAATATATTGCACTTTTTTTCGCATTACAATATACGCTTTATTATTAATAACATAAAAAAATCATTATTATTTCAAATAGCAATATGAAAAATTTAAAATTGATTTTTATGATTAAATAATTGTTTATGACAATTGGCTTTGAATAATTTATGATTTTGTTTTGATTTTCTTCTGTCTTGATTTCTGGGTTAGGATCAAACCCGAAATTACCACAATTATACCTATTATTTTGCTTAGGTCAATATGTTCATTTAATACAAGGAAGGAGGTTATGGCGGTTACTACCGGTATCATGTTAGCAAAAATAGATGTTCTCCCAATCCCTAAAGTTCTTACTGCAGATGTGAAAAATATAAAAGCCAGTGTAGAGGCAAAAAATGCCAGGTTAAAAAGCGAAATATAAGTACTGCTCGATGGCCGTATTTCAATAAAGTCTTTAAAATCGAAAATCAGAAACATTGGTAAAAACATTATTGCACCAAGTATGTTTTGGATTTTTATTATTGTAAAAGAAGTGTATTTAATTGTCATCTTTTTGAGAATTACTATGTTTATCAGTGCCGATACGACTGCTAAAAATAAAAATGCAAGGCCTATTGGAGATGCCGTTAGCCTGAAATCCTGATCAAGAACCATTATACATACACCAAAAAAAGAGATAAAAAAGCCTGAAAGGTTAATAAAAGAAAATTTTTCCCGAAACGCAATGAGCCCCAGCCATGGAGCAAATACAGGGATTGTAGCAACTACTACTGATGCCAGTGTAGCACTGACATATTTCAAGCCAAAACTCTCGCCTATAAAAAATAAAAATGGAGAAAAAAAACTAAGTACAACAAAATTCCAGTAGTCCTCACGTGCAACTTTTTCATTCTTCCTCATTATTTTCAAAACAATATAAAGCATTATCGAACTTAACGAAAGCCGCAAAAACATGGTTGTTATTGGCTGATAATACTCATATACATTTTTCATCCAAACGTATGATATACCCCAAAAAAGGACTGCGCCAATTACCATCAAATAAACCTTCACTTGTTTATTATTCATATCTATGATTATTCTTTTTCATATTCATAGCAAATTACTTAAATGATACTACTATTTCTTTGGTCAAAAAACCTGACAAAAGTAATGAAGGTTTTTTATTGAACAAATCGTTTATTAAAAAACGATCTTGCGTCGCCTTTGCCGTATTTCCAGCCATTTTTTAATTCACGCTTTCGCCGCCGCCTGTTTGGGCAGGCCAACGCGCACGATTTTTATAGTTTTGGTGGTAATTTTACAATCCATCTATTTTATATAAAATCTTAATAATTCAGAATTTTAGCACAATAGATGGTTAAAACCGTCCTCCGGCCTTTGGTGAAGACACCTACAAAACAAGCGAAAAGGGCGTTAAAAAATATTTGAAGTCGCTCCATAAAATTATGGAAA
>PUKZ01000180.1 GCA_003550725.1 Bacteroidales bacterium
CGCACCTGGGAGGAGCGATACCATGAAAGCGAAGAACCCACTTCTGAAAAGCGGTGAAAGAATTATTGGAACGAGAGGGGGAGAGGTATGTCTTCAAAGAAGAAACTGACCAAACTTGAAGTTGGAGAGATTTATCAATACACCGAGGACAAGGCTTTCAAACTGTTAGACCCCCTTGAATTCAAATATAAGGGCATAACTCTTAGACACTATGATAAATTAAACGAACAAAGAAAAGCGACACAAGAGCGAATTAGACACTATGAGGACAAATTGAAACCTTATGTCCAAGGTGACAATCTGTTTGATATGCTGGAGAAACTGTTGAAGAACCAAGAAGCTTTCATCCAAGGTTATGGGGATTATGTGTTTCAGATGAACGACGAGGGGTACATCACAAAAGTCGTGAAAGGGCACGAACCTTGGCGAGAGGATATACCCGATGACGTGGACAAAGGGTACTACCGCATCAAGAACGGCAAACTAAAACGAGATGACGAAAGGATGAAGAAAACATGGACTTTGATGTAGTACAAATGTTGCAAGACAATCTATTGCAGACACTTGCATTCTTGACAGCGCTAATTGCCAGTATCAAATCCATTCAGAAACACTTTACGAATTACATTGTAAATATGAAAGACAATGCTGAGAAACACGACATCGATGATTTCAAGCAAGAGATCATGGGCGAACTTGAAGACATGAAGCGTAGTGTATTGGAAACCAAAGAAATCCAAGAGGCGTTGGCCGACTTCCAAGCAAACGCTAATGAAATCTTACCCGAAAAGTACAAAGAAAAACTGAGAGAAATCCTCCAAAAATATAAACAAGAAGAAGAGTAGGTGAAGCGGTATGTGGCTTTTCCGAGTGCTTTCCCAAATTTGCACCCGCTTTGTTCCTCTCTTCATCGTCAGCTATAATCACTTTTATATTGAAGGTAGAGTGAACTATCCATTAATTCTCTGGATTTTAATATTACTCCTTGGGTACTGGCTTTATTACAAGCCCATGAAGGAAAAGACGCGCACATGGGAAATCCAGCAAAAGAACGATTTTTTGGTATTAAACTTCAACCACGTGTCGAGGCTGTTCGTGTTCATCGTGTTCTGGAGACTGTGGGTCATTTTCCACGCCAACTACGAGGTGTTCTACCAAACTTTGTCCTGGATTGTGTTGGCGTTAGCTGTTGGTTGGATTTTCGCTCTACTCGAGTACGCTACAAAAAAAGAGGGAACCGATTAAGGTTCCCTTTTTTGGTGGGTTTCTTCTGTTCCTTCCCAGCCAATTTTCATCTCGTTTTTGTCACCTTTTTTCATGCACCATTCAATGATGTCCGCTCTCTCGTGTAGTGCTTCGGGGTACTTGTTTTTTGTGTTTTCTTGAGCAATCTGGTAGGAGAACAAAGCCCTGATAATCAGGAACGGAATGAGAATGCCCAAAAATCTTAACGTCTCCCCCACCTGTTCCATTGAAGGGTCGACAGCAAAACGCAGAAGCGTGGTGATAAACAACATGAGAACCACCACACCGCTCTGCGACATCATGGTGTCTTGATAGGGGTCGTAGTTGAAATCAACAGAAATCCCCCTGTCTTTGTAAGCCGACTTCTTCTTGAGTTTCTTTTGGGTGACGTGTTTGTACTTCGCCTTTACTGTTGTTTCGGGGTCGGAGAAGTAAGCAATCTTTTTGTCGAATTTTTTGAGTTTCCTGTGTTTCTTTCCTGTGTCTTTCTTGGTGTACCATTGCCGTTTTTTCTCTTTGTATTTCTCGACTAGTTCTTTCTTTCGTTCCTCGACAGCTTTCTTTTTTTCTTTCTCGTTCCACTTGTTGATCCCCGAAGAAAGTGTGTCCGGCTCTATCTTCTCAAGTTGTTCATTATGTCGGTTGATAGCCCTTTGTAAATGGGGTTCTTTGACGTCACTATCGGCAAGAGCCGATGCTATACCCCTTTGGGTGTAGTCCGACATGACGAGGAAGGAAGATATAAGCATGAGTAGTATGTCGGCCATCATGTGCCATACATCGTTCAATGTTATGATGAAACCCGAGCGGAATCCATAGAAGTAGAGTATCATGAACCCGATGAAGAAGAAGGTAGAACCCGTGCGTAGATTACGTAAGTTTTCTTCCTCTTCAAACCACTTCAGAAAATCCTTCATTTGTTCACCTTCTTCAAGTCGTCTTTCAGTTGTTGTTTACTTTTACACTCGTAGAATATGTACCGATTTGCCCGTTTTCGCAGACTTGCCCATTCCCGCATAAACAGTTTCTTCCTCATCATATAATCCTTTCGTGCGTAGCCTTTGCTTTCCATCGCTATGGGTTTGTCAACACCTTTGACACGAATGATGAAATCGGGAGTATAGGACATCTCCCTGACCTTTCTTGTTTTAAGGCCTGGAAACCGTTGTACTTCAAACGAAGGGAATAGGACAAATGTTTTTTGTAACGCTACGATTTCTACGTCGGGGTGTTCTTTGAGTATCTTGTAGTGTTCCATTTCCAACTTACTGTCGAACTCATACCCGTCGTGCTTGTATTTTTTAATCTTTCAACCACTCCTCGTACTTCTTGGCTGTTCGTATTTCTTCCTCCAGCAACATGATTAACCTGTGACACACGTTGATAGCTGATTGAGAGTGAAAACCAGCAAACTTCCCCAATTCCCTGCGATACATCTCCAAATCCTCTTTGATGGCGTGTATCTCTCTTTTGTCACGTTCGAGGTACTTGGAAGGGGTATCGCTCAGGTTGAACCGCTTGGGCATTATTTACTCAACTTCCTCAATCGCTTCTCAAACTCTTTCAAATTCCCTTCCGCTACATAAACTTTTTCTTCTCTGGTGCGGTAGTAGGGTTGTCCGTGTTTGTCGTAGAAAAGAACTTTGGGACGAATTTGAAGTGCGTCATACTGAACAGTATAAGGAACCTTCTTCAAGTTCTTATTGTCGAAAGTGTTTTGTGTTACAGCGATAGCGGTGAGTACCGTTACCATTTCCTTCCCTTCGTTGTCAGCGTCCCTTCTCTCTTGTAGTTCTACATAATTCTTTTGTTTTGCACTTTTTGAAACTTCCACGTTTGTCCTGCTGAATCCGATAATCCCGTCTGCATCATTCCATTTGAGTTTCATTTGGTAATCTCCTCCAACATATTTTTTACTTTCTTTCGCTCGCTCGGGAACTTAATCTCAACATTTTCCAAATTTTCATATAACTCTTTCTTGTGGCCGTCTAATGTGTCGTTGTAAGTAAAGCCCGTTAGCGTCTTCCAAATGTCTTTCACATATTTCCTTCGTAAATCACTTTTAGGTTCGCTATACTGAATCATCTTTGCAAAGAATGATAGATTTGCGTTTTTTCCTATCAAATTTCACCTCTCATCGTGTTTCAATTAAAAAGGGTGTAGTTTGTCGTGTGAAACAGAAAAACGATTAGAGAGCAAATTGGGGGGTGTTTTGGTTAAACGTTGTTTTTGACGTCTCTTCTTTTGATTTGGTTCAACCCTCTAATTCTTTTCCTCCCCCTCGTATTCCAATTCAGTCAGTAGTCGTTCAATAAAGTCGGGATCATATCTTTCAACAAGGTTGAATATCATATACGCTAATTCTTTCTTGCGTTTGATATGGATTTCGTTGTCCTCGACTTCTACATGTTCTTTCAATAATGCTTTCAACACCTCGAACACATCAGGCATAGTAATCACTCGTCCGTGTCAAAGAATATTGGTATACCTTCTTCATCACATGGTCTTCCCCTCGTGTATAATCCTTCGTGATAGTCTTCGTACATCAGCCACTCCGTCTCTGCTGATTTTATTGCATCTCCTATTGTTCTCCCGTACCCTCTGATTTCGGGGTTTCTATCGTGTTCCGCTTGGTAAGTGCCGTCATCGAGTTTGATTACTCTCATAATAGCCCATGCTCCTTTCTGTAATCGTTGAAC
>PUKZ01000102.1 GCA_003550725.1 Bacteroidales bacterium
TCCGCGTGCCGTCCTCGCTCACGCCCGCAACGCCCTCTTCTGTAATCTCGATGCGTTCGGTAACTTGCGCGATGATTGCCGAGAGAATCCCGACCGACAGCCGGTTGGCAGTGATGCTGTTGAGCGCAAGGTTATTCCCGTCAAGCGGCTTGGCGCTCCCTGAAACAGCGCTCGACCAGTCGCTAACTGTTTCATCCTCGTTCACCCGGCGAACCCGATAATACACTTCAGTCTCAACCGGATACGATTCGTTGTCTGGGTCGGTCTCTTCATCGAACGTCTCGATCACATGCACGAAAAACGTATTAGGCCACCATGCATACGCCCCTTCAACATCATGCTTCCAATCGTCCGGTTCCGTATTCTCTATATCGGGCGCATACCACGGGCCTTCGGAGCTTGTCGCCACCTGCACATGAAAACCGTCTTCCAGTACCAGGTCCGGCTGATTCGATATCCGAACTTGTATCGCCCCCGGAACACCGGTCACATCCAACGTCGGAGGCAAGGGGTTGTTCGTCGTGCTTACGTTAAACTTGTCTACGACCGCGTTTATGCTCTCTTCTGACCCTACCGTGCCCGCAGTATCGACAGCCACCACCCAGTAAGTATGCTCACCAAGGTCCACTCCCGACAGCGTAAAATATGTCGCATCAGTGTCCGCGATCTTCGTCGCAGAACCAAAGTCCGGTCCCTCGTATATCTCGTAGGTGCGAATGGGAAATGTTCCTACCACCGGAGGTGCCCACGACACAAACACGTTATCCCCTGCGGCTGTAGCAAACATGCTCTGAACTCCACCCGGAGCCACGATTTCAATCTCCACCGTCGCAGCATCCAGGGATTCATTCCCAGTCGTGTCAACAGCCTTAACCATCACGTTATAGGTTCCGGTGTCCTGCTCTTCCCACAGATAATGCGTAGCGTTCCCTTCAAAGATCGTATCGCCGCTTTCCCAGTCCGCCCCCACCTTCACCTTGTAGCGTGCGAGGTCTTTATCCTCGACTGGAGTCCATACCAAATCCAGCCCTGAAGTTCGAACCGAAAATGTCACGTTCGCTACTACCTGTGGTGGCGCCTGCTTCCCAAGGACCTGTATTTCGTCCTGTACCCAGTCGGACTTGTAGCCTTCCGTCGTGACAACACGAGCGCTGACTTCATACACCTCAAGCTCTTCAACTTCCGTGATGTAGAACTCGGATTCATCGCCGTCCACCGTGACTAACGTCCAATCATCAATGATTTCATCCGGCTCCGGCAGCGGGTCATCATCGGGAAACTCCATCCCCGCTTTCAGCTGCCACCGAAGCTCGTAGTGCGATATCCGGTGCCCACCCGCCGTATCTTGGCTTCTCCAGCCGACCAGAATCCTGTTTGCAAACGTACCGTCCGACTGCGGCAAGATTACCGTACCGTCCGCCCGGAGGTTGAAGCCTACCGGCGGTAGTGGCGGCGTAATCTCCCGGACATCATTCGGGTCAACGATCTCCGCCGGGTCTACCGGAGGTGACAGCTTCGAATCATGCTCCGGTATCGGCTCCGTATCAGCGTCGTAAATCTCCGGCGCGTGTTCCACGAGAGACACGACCGCTCCCATATCTGGGCGTGCATCTACACCAACCACCACGCAGTCCAATGCCACCCGGTCCGCGAGACCAAATGTGAAAATGTCACCTTTGTTCACTTTACCTGCGCTGAGGGGTGAGTCGAACTCCACCTCGACTACCGACCCCTCTTCCGTTACAACCTGATGAACTTCATTATACTCGGCGTTGCGGACAGTCAGGGCGTATGTCTCACCGCTCTCCATAACCACCGGTTCATCCAACACCACTTTTGTGATCTGTGCATCTTCAGTCTCAACCGCCTTGATTCTTCCGGCGGCCTGCCCAACAAGCATCACATCGTGAGACAGGCGCACCAAATCACCTCTGGTACAGACGATGTTTTCGATGTCGGTCTCGACCGTTATCAGCTCCGGTCTCAGAAGTGCCTCAGCCATCCTATACCGAGCGAACTTAAACACCTGCGCCGCCGTTGTAATGAACGGAACATCCATCGTCTCGAACTCGGTAGCGTTGCCTTCGTTGTACCCGTCGGCATAGACGATCATCTCGTCCTGCTGCCAGCCCATCTCGCGATTGACGAACCCAACCTTGAATGCATGAGGCACCCGGCGGAACACCTTTGTTGCATTGAAGTTAGTGGTATTCCGCGGTGAAAAATGCTGTATGTACTCCGTGCGCGGCCTCTCAATGATAACGGTGACCTTCCCGTCAAGTTCACCGAGTCCGGCTCGACCGGCCATGCAAATCTGATTTAACAGCCGGGAAACGGGCTGCTTATCCTGTACCACGCCATCACAGTAAAACTCGTTCGTTTCACAGAACTCGTACCACTCTTCGAAGCGAGGCCAATCAATCTCGCTGTCCTCTTGCGGTTCTGGATTCAGATAACCACGGAGCACCCACAGCGCCCACGCCGCCGGGTTCCGTGTTGTTGTCGTGTTCGTCCATGACCCCGGCCCTGAACCGGAGCCTGAGTATACCGGCGCCGTCGCATACCCCACACAGTTCATGCGGTCGATCACGCCCTGTAGCTGTTCGTTTGCGCGAATCCGTACCGCCATGCGGGTCGTGTTTTGCCTCACCCAATCTGACACCGGCGGTTCATCGTGGTACGAGCGCATCGACGTCCACTGGAGCGTCGCTATGCGCTGTTGGTCCTCTTCGTAATCATCGCCCCTACGGACAACTCGAACGTCATATTGCCCTTTAGGTAGCTGCGCGTTCCTGCGCCATGTCTTGCGTAGCGTTTTCAACCGCCGCGCCTCTATCGTCCGTGTACTGGTAAACTCTACGCCTCCACCACCTATTGCGCCCCAGAACGACCAGAAAATCCCTTGAAGCCCCAGCATACGCCTCTGGAAAAACGGTTCCCAGTTATTCTGGCCGGCGGGTGAGATATGTGCTTCTATCGTCGCGGTCAACTTCCGCTTTTTCCCTTCGTCATTGAAACGGATCAGACCGGAGGGGAACACAAAGTCGAGAACGATCTCGTTCGTGTCCGGTGCGGTTGTTCTTATATGAACGTCGTCCTCAAGTAGGTTTACACCCACGTCCTCTTGAGTTACCGCAGAGGGATAAAGGCGCGTGCTTACCGGTGCATCCTCCACGTCAACCATCACATCATCGAACTGGTCTATCAAGGTTTCGCCAATACGGACCGATTCGTTATCGACCTCCACCCCTTTCTGGCCAACAACGAACAACTGCCGGAGATACTGGTCTCCACCTGAGAACTCCGTATACGGTCGCGCACCAACGTCGGGTACCACGTAATGCTCGCCAAGGACAATCGGCAGTGATTCCCATTGCCGGGCCTGGTTCCGCGCCCCGCGAATAGCCGGTTTGCGCTCAGGCGAAGGTCGGTCCGCTACGTCCGGCGCGTCCGGCACAAACCACCCCATAGCCGCAGTGAGGCCCGACACGAACAGCGATACCCCTGCCCCGATTAGCATCTGCCCTGCAACCGCACCGATACCGGTCGCCATGAGCACCGCTCCGGTTATCACCGCCAGAGCGCCGACCGCCATTGAGATAGCCGGTTTGCTACTGCCTCCTTCCGGGACCGCTCGAATCACGACCAACGACGCAGGTGCCGGGTCGTCGTACTTATCCTCTGGTACAAACGTGTCCTCAATGAAGATTCGCTGGTACGGACTCTTCAGCTCAATCTCGTTCAGAATCTCATTGTAAGTCTTGCCTTCATCGAACTCATACGTCTTGCGCTCGGTGGTAAAGGGGTTCGGCATGACAATGACTTTACTTTTCGACACGATAGTACCCTTCAATCCTTGCCCTGCGGCTCAGGATGCTGACCCGCTCTGCACAACTATCCTTCCCGCGTTCAGCGTGAAGCACA
>PUKZ01000090.1 GCA_003550725.1 Bacteroidales bacterium
AAGAACTGTATCTTTTGTTTCATACTTTAGGTGAACACTCAAAATATCACCTTTAGCAGGTTTTTCACCTTCAACATCAGTATGTATTTTATAGTATAAACCGGTATCTGTTTTTTCATAATTCGCATAATCTTGCTCACATGATACAATTACTCCAACAGCAAGTATCAATGTAATAAATCTAAATAGTTTTCTCATTTTTAAGTGTGTTTTTTTCATTTTAAATCAATTAATTTTAAATCATAAACAATAGCTGCTCTTTTTGGGATTTTGAAACCATCACCCGGAACACCATGTGCAAGATGTGCGGGCATAATAAAAGTAGCTTCATCACCTTTTCTGAGCATCAAAATACCTTCCTCCAGGCCACTTTCTACACCTCCACGCCCAATTTCAAACTCTTTGGCACCTTGCTCTTCTGAACAATAAATAACATCTCCGGTCAATAAACGAATTCTGTAGTCTATAATTGCTGTCATACCTTTTCTGGCTTCAGGGCCTTCACCCTCTATATTTATAGAATATCGTAACCCGGATCCGGTTTTTTCAACATCCAAAGCATGACGGTCAACAAAATCTTCTATCTCTTGATTTTCAAAAGCTAATAATAATTTATTGCTTTCTTCTAAAATTTTACCAAGGTCTTCTCTATCTGATAATTTATTAACTCTTTGCTCATCATTATTATCTTGACATGCACCCAGAATTAAAAGAAAATAAAAAATAACAAAATATTTTATGCTATAATTTATCATGGTTTTAAATTTTGTTTATCACTTATTATTTCCTTACGAAATTTAGATAATACAGATTCAAAATATTTAATAGTTTTTGAAATATTATCATAATACTTTCCGCCCGCGGCATTTTTATGACCCCCTCCATTGAAATATAACCGGGCAAAAACATTAACATCAATAGAACCAACGGAACGAAACGATATTTTAATATGATCTTTTTTCTCAACAAATAACGCAGCAAAATCAATATTACGTATACTTAAAGCATAATTTACTATGCCCTCCGTATCTCCGTCTTGATGATTGAAATACTCAAGATCCTTTATTGTCAGATAAATATATGCAGAATTTAACTCAGAAATTACTGTTAACTTTTTGCTTAAACAATAACCCAAAAGCCTCATCCTATTTTCAGTATATGTATTATATACAAGTTGATGAATATTTTCAGGATTAATTCCGGTTTCAATAAGATCAGCACATATTGTAAATGTTTCCGGGTTATTGCACCCATAACTAAACGAACCTGTATCTGTCATTATGCCGGCAAACAAGCAAGCAGCAATGTCTTTATTTATTACATCTTTATCAATTGCACTAATAAATTTAAATATAATTTCTGCTGTTGATGATGTATCAATATATGAAAATACAAAATCAAAACTATCAGCAGGCTGTGGATGGTGATCTATCAGTATAGTTTTTGCATTTGATTTGTATAATAGATTTGCCAGGTTATCCGAACGATCAGGATGATTAAAATCTAAACAAAACAATATATCAGCACCAATAATTAAATTACAGGCAGATTCATAATTTTCTTCAGCTATAATAATTTTTTCATTACCAGGCATCCACTTTAAAAAAGATGCATAATCATTTGGCGTAATAACTGAAATATTCGAAAAACCTTTTTGATTCAAAAATTCATACAGACCCAAAGAAGAACCCACAGCATCACCATCGGGATGAACATGGGTTATTATAGATATTTTTTGCGATTTTTTTGTGTTAAGTATCCGCTCTATTTTATTAACTTTTTGTATTTCCAAGACAGATGCTTTAGTTAAGAGTTAAATGCAAAAGTATAAAAAATAATATTCAGTTTTATTTCCAAAATCCTTAAAAACAATTAAATTAATTAGTAAATATCTTGATGTTTGTGAACAATATAAGAATTAAACTAAGAGAAAAACTAAGTTTATATAATTATGATTCACAGGTTATATTGATAAAATGTAATCTATCGTTTTAACAAGCTGATAAACAAACAATAATGATCTATTTAAAAAGTGGCTAGAAAATGTTTTTTTATTATAATTAAAATCAATGTTTTGCTTATAAAAAAGGGGATTTTCAGCAATTTATAAAAAATATTTTATGACTTTGTTATTTAAACAAACTACCAATAATCAATGCCGTGGATACAAAACTTCAAACGAATCGTCTTGATAAACCAACACAATCTTAATCACATCTTTTTCTTGAGATTTAGGTTTATCGGTTTCCTTTTGTAAACTACTTGGCTTATCCTTATCTGGATGACTTTTAGTCTTCTCAGTATATTTATGGGTATTATGGTCAGTTTCTTTTTGTAAATTATATTTTTTGTTATTATCAGTTTGAGTAGAAATTAAATTAGATCCTGATTTATTATCTTGTAAATCATTTGCATCAAATAAGGAAGTTTGGGTATTAAACATTGTACCTTTACCTTTAATAACCCAGTCCAAATTAATATCCGGAAAACTATCGGCAATTCTGGATATTAATTCGAGGCTTGGCCTGTTGCGGCCAGAAATAATATGAGAGATAGTGGATCTGGGCACTCCAATGGTATCAGCAAAAACTGATGGAGTCATCTTCTTGGCCTCAATGATAGCTAAAACACGTTTATTCATAATAAATAAGCTTTTAATTATTTAAACTACTTATAAATTAATGTTAACATAAGTATATAAACTTATTGATTGTATACCAAGCATTTTGATTACAAATGTAAATATAATTTTTTATATTATAAAACAAAAAATTTTTCTATCTATTATTGCTTGTTTATGTTTGTAAACCAATATCTTTGATTAAATTATTACTTTATGTAAAAAATGTAAAATATTGATTGGCATATTATTAACAACAATATCGCAGATTGTTTTTCAAAGTACTAAAACAATATGAAAATTTAAACCAAAACATTATATTTTTATGATATTTTACTGGAAATAAATATTTTACAAACAGTTGAGACTGCATAAGTTATTAATCATACTTTTATTTTATCATTGTAAATATCCTGAAATTAATTTATTTCACTGATAATAGAGAATGTAAGGCTAAAAATATGTATTGTCTTTAGTTAAATAGAATTTTATTTACTTTTGTGAATGGGGGTGTTTTTGTTGTTTAATGTTGTAAACTATTTATTTTTTGATTCTGCATACAATATTATTTACAAAATTTGTTATCACTACATTTATAATTAAAAATATAAACACATTTAATTAACTTCAATTATTTTAAGTATATTTAGATTTCAACATTTAATTTCCTGAAAAAACAAGAACCTCTTCTACCCTATACAAATAGTTTTTAACCCTTGCATTTTTATAAAAGATTAGATTTTTTTAAAATTGATTAAACATTTATATAATGATATACGTAATAATAGGTAGAATGGAAAAAATAATATTATTTTTGCATGTCTTTTTACACTTATTAATTTTATTTCTATAAATTATTTTTTAAGCTTATAATGCCAAAACAATACTTATTATTTATTATACTGTTTTTTATTTTAGGTGTTTCCAATTTAAATGTTTCATCAAATGATGAAGAACAAAGTGTTGGAGGTTATTCATCTGACCGGGATAACAATTTAGCTTCTTTTTTATTGAATGAAGATATAGGGTTTTATGATTATGTCATTACAAAATATATAGAAAACACCAATTTCAATGGTAATGTTCTAATTGCCCGACATGGAATGATTTTATATAAAAACTCATTGGGCTACAGCGATTTTGAAAATCAAACTCCATTAAATGATTCTACTGCTTTTCAATTAGCCAGTATAACTAAAACTTTCACAGCAACAGCTGTTTTACTTTTACAGCATCGTGGCTTTCTTGACGTAGATGATCCATTAGTTCAATATATTCCTGAATTCCCTTATGACAATATTACAATACGCCAACTTCTAAATCACACATCAGGTTTACAGAATTATATGTGGCTAATTGAAAACCACTGGCGTAAAAACTCTAAACCCAACAACGAAGATATGCTTGATATGTTTGTAAAACATAGGCTGCCACTTAATTTTTATCCCGGGCACCGATTTGCATATTCAAATACGGGATATGCTTTTCTGGCATTGCTTATTGAAAGGATTACAAATGAAAGCTATGCCGAGTTTATCCAAACAAATATATTTGAGCCACTAAACATGAATCATTCCTTTGTTAAAAATACGCAAGATCACGAAACCATCGAAAACAAAGCCTATGGTTACAGAAGATTTAGAAATTCATACATAAAAATTTCAAATAACTACATTGATGGTATACAAGGTGACAAAGGTATCTATTCTTCTGTTATTGATCTTTTAAAATGGGATCAGGCGTTATACAGCAACAAAATTTTGCCTCAAAACATTATTCAAAAAGCTTTTGAATATGCTCAACTCAATAACAAAAGAACAGTTAATTATGGTCTCGGCTGGAGATTACAAAAATTTATTGACCGTAAAGTAGTTCATCATCCGGGAAGATGGAACGGATATCGTACTTCTTTTAAAAGATTTATTGAGGATAATGTTACGATAATTATTTTAAACAACACCAACAAAAATATAAAAAACCTTGTTGATGAACTGGAACTAATTGTTTTTCAGGATGAAGTAGAGCAGTTTAAAGCCAACAAAAAAGACACCACGCGATTAAAAAATATATAATATATTGGCAACAAATTGTAAACCATGTTATTTAACGATAACAATTTTGGCATATATAAGGCAAATTAGTATTATTTAGCAATTGGCTGCGCAATAAATTTATGCTTTCACCTTTCCATATTTCTTCAACACTTTGCCTGCAGATATTACCCACAATAAATTCTGCCTTTTTATCATAACAACAAGAAACAACATCTCCGTTGGATGTAACTACAAGTTGACTCCAAAGGCGAAAACAGGATTTATAATTTTTCTTTTTAACCTGCCATTTACTATCAGAATTTTTGCAATATCTACGATATTTTTCCTGTAATGGAATAAACTCTTCTATTGTTTCACTGTTATAAAATTGCATTGTTTTAATTTGTACCAAATCTACTCCCAGTTTTTTGGCAAAACTTTTAAGGTATTGCAATTCATGCTCATTTTTTTTATGAACCAAAAATTGTAATACAATAAACGGGTGAGTCATTTTCATTGCTTTTTTTCTCTTCGACAAATTTTTAATCCCATTTACTACCTTATCATATTCACCATTTATCCTGTAATAATTGTATGTTTCTTTACTAAGGCCATCAAGCGAAACGAGTAATTTGTCCAATCCAGATTTTATAAGCTTATTATTATTATCTTCAAAAAGAAAATGACCATTTGTTGATAAGACTGTATAAAAACCCTTATTTTTAGATTTTGTAATAAAATCAAATATGTTTTTATTTAGGAAAGGTTCGCCCTGAAAATAGAGATTAATATAAAAACTTTTACCTTGGGTATCTTTTATAAGCTTATCGAATATAATTTCGTTCATAAAACTCTTCTTCCTTTCTATTTTACCCATTCCAACCATACATTCAGGACAATACAAATTACATATGGAAGAAAGTTCTGCTGAAAGAGCAAATGGAAAGGAGCCTGAATAAACTTTTTTTGTATAACGGGATAAAAGAAAAGCTATGTAGATTTTTATATAATTTATTAAAGGTTTTCCGAAAAAAGCAATGGCTAGCCTTTTGAAGTCATGGATATGTGATTTATAGCTCAGTATCATAAAATAAAGATTTTTTAACTTAAAATCACATTAGAGTATTAAAAAAAGCATTTTTTTAACAAACACTTTATTAAATGATATTGCTTTTTGTAATAATAGTCATTTCATAAAGGGTTCAGTATGAATTGAAATATGCGTTTGTTCACCATACTTATACCTTATCTTTTTTTCCAGTTCAACAGTTATATCATGTGCTTGTTGAACATTAAGGTCCTTTTTTACCCTTATATGTATATCAATAGCAATATTATTACCTATTTTCCTGGTTTTTAAATTATGTGGTTCAAAAACTCCTTCTGTTTCGGAAAAAACATTTAGTATTTCTTGTTCAATTTTTCGTGGTAACGATGTTTCGATTAATTCGAGGACTGATGTTTTCAAAATCTTAAAACTTACTAAAAAAATAAAAACACTTACAATAATTGCAGCAAGTGGATCTAGAATTGTCCATCGTGGGCCAAGGAATATTGCACCTCCTATTCCAGCTAATGTGCCAAAAGATGAATATACATCGGTGCGGTGATGCCATGCATTGGCGATAATTACCTGGCTATTTATTTGCTTTCCCTTTCTTAAAGTATACCTGTAGATAATTTCTTTAATAATAACTGAAGCTATTGCTGCATAAAAAGCAATATTGCCGGGACTGTCGATAGCACCCTCCTTGAAATACTCATATATTTTTTTCCCACCCGAATATAAGATACCAGTACCTACTAATATAAGAACAATTCCTACAAAAACCGTAGCTAAAGTTTCAACTTTGCCATGGCCATATTTATGGTTTTGGTCGCTTGGTTTAGAAGCAACTTTTAAACTACCCACAACCACGAGGTCAGTAGCAAAATCACTTATGGAGTGCACGCCATCAGCAATCATGGCCGAACTGCGACCGAGAAAACCTGCTATAAGCTTAAATACTGTTAAAACAATATTAGCTACAAAACCAACCCATGTTACTTTTGTAGCAACTTTTGACTGATATTTATCCATAGATTATAATAAAAATCAACCGAAGTCGTCCATATCAATGTTTTCTTCCGGCACCCCCATATCGTCAAGCATTTTAAGAACTGCATCATTCATCATAGGAGGGCCGCAAAGATAATATTCCACTTCTTCAGGCTCCGGATGTTTACTCAAATAATTATCATAAACAACTTGGTGTATAAAACCTGTATAACCGTTCCAATTATCTTCAGGCAAGGGTTCTGATAAAGCAATATGGAATTTAAAATTGGGAAATTTATTTTCTATATCAATAAAATCTTCTTCATAAAAAATTTCTCTTTTTGAACGTGCTCCGTACCAAAATGACACTTTTCGTTTTGTATTCAGAGTGTGAAAAAGATGGAAGATATGAGATCTTAATGGTGCCATTCCGGCTCCACCGCCAATATATACCATTTCTTTATCTGTATCTTTAATAAAGAATTCGCCATACGGTCCTGATATTGTAACTTTATCACCGGGTTTTCGTGCAAAGATATAAGTCGAACAAATACCAGGATTAACTTTCATAAAGCGGTTTTTCTTACGATCCCAGGGTGGAGTGGCTATACGTACGTTGAGTTTGATAATATTTCCTTCGGCAGGATGATTGGCCATAGAATATGCTCTGAATACCGGCTCCGGATTGCGCATTTTTAAACCCCAAAGATTCAGATTATCCCAGTCGCGACGAAATTCTTCTTCAACCTCAATTTCTTTGAAATCAATTTCACATGGAGGAACATCCACTTGTATATAGCCTCCCGGCTTAAAATCAAGAAACTCACCTTCCGGAAGTTTAACCACAAACTCTTTTATAAAAGTTGCCACGTTTTTGTTGGAAACCACTTCACATTCCCATTTCTTAATACCAAATATTTCTTCCGGTATTTTTATTTCTACATCTTGTTTAACTTTAACCTGGCATGCAAGACGCCAATTATTCATAATTTCTTTCCGTGTAAAATAGCCTACCTCTGTGGGAAGTATATCGCCTACTCCCGATAACACCTGGCATTTGCACATAGCACAAGTTCCTTGACCGCCACAAGCGCTTGGAAGATAGATTTCATTATCTGTCAGTGTTGAAAGCAAAGTGCTACCTGCCTCAACATCAAGTTCTTTTTCCTTATTAATATCAATTTTAACCGGACCGCTTGGAACAAGTTTTGCGCGGGCATATAATAAGAGAGAAACCAAAGCAAGTATAATAACTAAAAAAATCAATATACTTAGCAAAATAATCAAACCACTGCTTACTTCAAGTAATATCATATATTAAAAAATATTAATTATCTGTTTACAATTCAATACCCATAAAACTCATAAAAGCAATACCCATTAATCCTGTTATTATGAATGTAATTCCAAGCCCTCTTAAGGGGGCAGGAACATTGGAGTACCTTATTTTTTCACGAATAGCAGCTATTCCTACAATAGCAAGAAACCATCCTACACCACTACCTAAACCAAATGATGTAGCTTCCGCAATATTGGCATAGTTTCTTTCCTGCATGAAAAGGGAAGCACCTAAAATGGCGCAATTAACCGCTATTAAAGGAAGAAATATGCCCAGTGAGTTGTAAAGCGTTGGGCTGAATTTTTCTATTATCATCTCCACAAGTTGAACCATTGAAGCTATGATTGCTATAAAAACTATAAAAGTTAAAAATGACAGGTCAACTTCAGCAAACCTGGGTCCAAGCCAGGCCAAAGCCCCACGGCTTAACAAATAATTATCTATAAGGTAGTTTATTGGTACAGTTATACCCAGTACAAATATTACAGCAAAACCCAGCCCCACAGATGTCTGGACAGTCCTGGAAACGGCAAGGTAAGAACACATACCAAGATAATAGGCTAATACAAGATTGTCAATAAATACCGACCTGACAAATATGTTTACCAATTCTTCCATAAAAAATTTTTTTCAGTTTATATAGCAGTACTTGCTTTAATAAATTTAAAAACATCAACTTACATCAATAAGCTCCGGGTCGCGAGTTCGTTGAACCCATATCATTACACCCACAGCTATCATTGCCATAGGTGGTAGTATGAATAATCCATTGTCTACGTAACCAATATTGTATAAAAATTCAGGTATAACTTGTTGGCCCATAAGTGTGCCCGAGCCAAACAATTCGCGAATAAACCCTACGGCGATTAAAACTGCTCCGTAACCGGAGGCATTTCCTATTCCATCAAGAAAAGAAGGCCATGGTTTATTATAAAGTGCAAAACCTTCGAGCCTGCCCATGATGATACAGTTGGTGATGATCAGTCCCACAAAAATTGCTAATTGCCGGCTTACATCATACATGGCTGCTTTTAACACTTCATCAACTATGATAACCAGCGAAGCAATAACCGTTAATTGTACAATAATGCGAATTCTTGGAGGCGTGATATTTCTTATCAACGATATTACTACATTAGATATTCCCATAACGGCAACCACGGCTATAGCTAAAACCAATGATGGTCTTAACTGTACTGTAACAGCAAGAACTGAGCATATACCCAGCACTTGAATTGTAATGGGATTCTCTTTACCTATTGGGTTTGTAATAAGCTTTTTGTTTTTGTAGGAAAACAAAGGTTCTGCTTTGTTTTTTGTGTTCTCACTCATAAGTTTTTCTGTTTATTAAAGTATGGTTCGTAAACACGAATTCCTTCATATATCATGTCTTCTATTCCATCGGAGCTCATAGTAGCACCTGTAATGGCATCAACCCGGTGAGGCTCATCGGGATCAACACCATTTTTTACAACTTCAACAGCACGATAATTTCCCTGTTGATCGTAGATTTTTTTGCCTTTGAAGCGACTTTCAAACTCTTCCTCGGCGATTTGAGAACCCAGTCCGGGCGTTTCGCTATCATGATCAAAGTTGGCACCTGCTATAGTATTAAAGTCAGACTTTAAACTAACATACCCCCATATTGGGCCCCATAACCCGGAACCCCTTAAAGGTAATATATACAATGTATCGCCTTCAACTTCAGCTATGTATAATGGCATTTGGCGTTCTGGTAAATCTTTGCGTATTTCATCCTGCAGATCTACTTCAAAAGCATCACCGTCAATTTCTTCACCTTCATGGTCCAGTATTTTTGTTTGGACAATATAATCATAAAACAGATCTGCCGACTCCTCTCTTCCAACTTCAATGTTTATGGAAGCAAGGATATTTTGCATTTTTTCCAATCGGATATTTCGTTCCTGTATTGGTTGTAATAAAGTGGCAAGAAGAGAAAGTACAAGTGCTACTCCCACAACCATTATAGATGAATAAATAAAAATGTATCTATTGCTGTATTTTTTTGCCATTTTAATTAACTATTGAGGTTTTCTTTTACATTAACAGGGTTATTCTTTATTCTCTTCATTCGTCTTTTTATATTGGCTTGTATAACATAATGGTCAATAAGTGGAGCAAAGACGTTCATCAAAAGTATTGCAAGCATCACTCCTCCCGGGAACCCCGGGTTTACAACCCTTATTAGAATAATTAACACTCCTATTAAAAAGCCATATATGTATTTCCCCCGGCCGGTTTGTGCTGAGGTAACCGGGTCTGTAGCCATATAAACAGCTCCAAACGCAAAAGCTCCGAGCAACAAGTGTTTATGAATAGGTATCATCATGTATTCATTAAGTGCTATAACATTAAAAAGTCCGGCCATAAAAATGCCGCCGGCAAATACACTAAGCATTATTCTTAAACTACCAACGCCGGTTATAGCCAAAAACAGACCACCCAGCATTATAGCAGCAAATGACGTTTCACCAATAACTCCGGGCATATCACCAATAAACATGTTAAAATCGGAAGGTATAGCCTCCATTTCTCCTTCAGCAACCAAAGAAAGTGGTGTAGCACCTGAATAACCATCAACCAATTGATGACCTTCCTGCACCTCTGTGTATGTATATACTTCACCGGAGAGATAAGCCGGGTATCCAAAAAGTATAAATGACCTTGAAAGCAATGCCGGGTTGACAACATTCATGCCTGTACCCCCAAATATTTCCTTGCCGACAATAACAGCGAAAATGTTAGCCACAGCTACCATCCATAAAGGCATAGTAGGCGGTAAAATCAAAACTACCAGTAAGCCAGTTACAAGGAAGCCTTCATTGACCTCTTTGTTATGTATTACAGCAAAAATAAATTCTGTGGCAAGCCCTGCAGCATATGAAACAATTATAAGAGGTATTATTCTTATAAGCCCTAAAGTGAAAGATTCCTGTATGGTAGGATCAATACCAACTGCATGGTAATATTGTTGCCCAATGTTCCATATCCCCACAAGCAAAGGGGGGATAAGTGATATGATAACGTAAATCATGGTACGCTTCAAATCAATAGCATCGCGTATATGACTGCCTTTAAAGGTGGTTTTTTCGGGAACAAATAAAAAAGTATCGAATGCTTCCCATGCACGGTAAAATTTCGAAAATCGTCCTCCCGTCTCAAAATGGGGCCTTATTTTATCTCTTATATTCTTTATTGCTTTCAATTTGACAAAAAATTTATTGTTAACAATAATTTATAGAAACATTATATTTAAGGTGTAAAAAATAATTTGATAATTTTATTTTACGCCATTAGCTGAATTCTTTCTGTATGTTATCCAGTGCATCTCTTATTATTGACTGCATTTCTGTTTTTGAAGGACATATAAATTCGCAAAGAGCAAAATCTTCAGGAGCAACTTCATAAATGCCAAGTTTTTCCATAAGTTCAATATCGTTAATCATTATAGCTTTAATAAGTTGCATAGGAAGGATGTCCATGGGCAAAACTTTTTCGTAAAAACCGGTCAAAACAAAAGCACGATTTCCACCATTTAAATTTGTATCTAAACGATATTTTTTCCATGGCATAAGCCATGAAAAGAGAGTTCTGGTTGCACTGTACTTGGAAGGTTTAGGCAGTAACCACCCCATAAATTCAGGTTTGTTTCCTTCCGGTATAACTGTAACTTGCGAATCATAAAATCCAATAAATCCTTCCTTGTATATTTTGGAACCTGTTAATACATTTCCACTAATAAAGCGCAAAGAAGAACTATCTTCAGTTGACAGGTTATTTTTTAACAGGTTTTCAACTGAAGCTCCCTGTATTACTCTCCAGTACCTTGGTCTTTTAACTTCAGAACCTGTAAGAGCTATGATTTTTCTGCCGTCATATATTCCATTTTTAAATAACCTTCCAAGCATGATTACGTTTTGAAAGTCTACATACCAAACAATATCCCCTATATTCACAGGATCAATGTGATGTATCTGAACACCTATATTTCCGGATGGATGAGGACCGGTAAACTTATGCACCTCTACATTTCTTGCATGTGTAAGAGCCCTACGCATAGTGCGTTTCTCATTTATTGACAGATGAACTTTCCCTTTAGTCAGTTTTTTTAATACGTCAAGTCCTGTCTGAAATTCATCTTCTTGCCCATCAATAAGAAAATCAAAATCCGGAGCCAGAGGCGCTGAATCAAAAGCCGATACAAATATTGCTTTTTGTTTATCATCAGGATTAGCAATTACTGAATATGGCCGCTGCCTTATAGTTGACCATAAACCACTGGCTAAAAGCTTGTTCATAATATCCTCATGATTTAAGTTCTTTGGATCGGCCGCTCCAAAATCCAGGTAATCATCATCTTGATCAGCTTTAACTCTAACCTCCAAAATTCTTCTTTTTTCACCTCTAATAATCTCTTTAAATTTTCCGCTTACAGGTGAAGTAAATATTATCTTTTCATTGTTTTTATCATAAAAAAGCGGTGAACCGGCTTTAATATTTTCTCCTTCTTTTACAAGCATCTTTGGTACAATTCCGTGAAAATCGGGCGGTTGTATAGCATAAAGACCGGATCTTTCAGCGGTATTAAGAATTTTTTCAGCTTCCCCTTTTAGAGGAATATTTAATCCCTTTTTGAGCTTTATTGTAGTTTTGGACATTTTGGTATTTTTAAAAATACTTTTTTTCGAACACAAAAATATTTATTATTTTAGTAATTGAAAATTTTTTTAAAAAATACATTTCCAAATATATTAATAAATTTGTTAACATTAATTTATGTTGCATTAACTTAATAAAAGTGCACAACAAATATCATTATAATATGGCAAAGTGCTTGTTTCTTACAATGACTCTGTTGTTAATCGCCAAAACAACTGCTTCGGAAATAATATTTAATTCTAAGGGCACAAAAACTGACACCGAAATTAACATATCTACCCTGGAAAAACAATCTGATATTGATTATTTTGATCCCGATTATTTGCGTTTCGGAAACCATGTTTATAAAGAAAACATCAGGACGGTTCTGTTAAATAAAAAAGGTTGGGATTTTTCACCTGCTTTAATTGAATTTAATAGTGGTGAAACACTAGAATTAAGATTTGATGATCTTGAGGGCGGACATAAAACATACAATTATACCATAATACACTGCGATGCCAAATGGCGCCCATCGGATTTACATCCTTACGAATACATAGATGGATTTTATGATGACAGGATAACCGAATACAGGCATTCATTTAATACACAGGTTAGTTTTACAAATTACAGGTTAAAATTTCCAAATGATAATATGCGCCCCTCAAAGCCTGGAAACTATATTCTTAAGGTATTTCTTGACGGCGACAAAGAAGATTTGGTACTTACAAGAAAGTTTATGGTTTACGAGCAAAAAGTAAATATTTCTGGTCAGGTTCGCCAGGCCAGGAGAGTTTCACTTCGAGATTTTAAGCAGGAAGTGAACTTCAGTATAAATACCCAGGGTTACAGAGTAGACAATCCATATAATGATATAACTGTTGTTATTAAACAAAACGGCAGATGGGACAATGTCATTCATGATCTTGAACCCAGATCGGTATCAAATAATATCATTAGTTATGATTATGATTCAGAAATATTATTTTATGGTAGTAATGAATTCAGGTATTTTGATACAAAGAGTTTAAAACACTCTACTTCCAGGATAGATGAAATTGTTTATCATCCTGACCGGCGCGAAGTATTTTTAAGGCAGGATTTTCGAAGAATAAATGAGAGGTATGTTTTTGAACATGATATTAACGGCAGGTTTTATATACAAAATGAACATGGTTATGACCGGCACCTTGAATCTGATTATGCAAAAGTTCATTTTAGTTTAAAAATGCCTGTTCCTTTGCAAAATGGAAATGTTTTTTTGGCAGGTGATTTTACCGACTGGAATTTTGAAAAATCAAACAGGCTGAATTACAATTTTGATGAAAATGCTTATCAAGCGTCATTGTTGCTAAAACAAGGCTATTACAATTACATGTATATGTTTTTGGAAGATGGAAAAGACAAGGCTGACAGCACTATAATTGAGGGGAGTCACTCAGATACAGAAAACGAATACACGATACTGGTATATCATCGCCGTCCAGGTACTTTATTCGACAGGCTTATCGGAATGAAACATCTTTACACACATGATGATAGATGATATAAATACAATCTGTTATTTGAAAAAATGATTAAGGTTTAAAGCTTTAACAAAATTATTCTACAAACTCTGAATAATCATCTGTTATAATTTCATTATCATCTTTTCTCTTTTTAAACAATTCATTTAAGTTATCAAACTCTCTTCTGTAAAATACGCCAACACCCTGAGTGTATAATGAACTTTTATTAAGTACATCAAGTGTATTTGACCGGTTAAAAGCTTTTATCCTGAATTTTCCTTCAGGAGTAATTTTATATTCAATATTTACATCACCAATAATATTACTTGCTCTTTGATGCGATGAAGGATGATCTCCTGCAACACCAAGATTACCATCAATTATAAGCCGGTCATCAAAAAATTGAGTTGATAATGCTACCTCCAACTCCTGGCTTGATATTTCATCACCGGGTCTGTAATTGATGCCAATATCAAAATCGCTACTTATTTGTGATAACCAATTGCTTATTTGATTAGAAAGCATTTCTGTTGAAGTCATACCAAAACCATATCCCAGAGCTGTATCATACTGATCAGGGTGTGTTGGCATAAAAGTATTCAATACCAATAAAGAAAAAATCTGCCTGTTCATCTCCTGTTCGGTAGTAATTAACTGGTTAACCAATTCACGTGTAGCTTCATCACTCTGAGGCAATTCAATGTCAAATGTTATTTCGGGATTAAACAATTCGTCTTTCATTGTAAGAGCAAGGTCAACAGGTACTCTGCGCCTGTATACATCTGAAGTATCAACTTGCTGCACAAGATCATAGAGGGCAGTCCTGACACGGTATAATGCTTTTAGATCGATTTCGGCATCCATAGGGTCTCCTGCCCAACTTATATTACTGCCTTCTTCTATGCTAAAGCGTTTATTAAGCATGTTCTGCAATGTAAAAAGATACTCTCCTTCCTCTATGGTATAATCACCATATATATTAAAAGCACCCTGCGAAGAAATTTCCAGATTAATATTACCCTCGCCCCTGCCACGCATTATATCACCAAGATGGGAAGCAAAAATCACATGAACCTCTGCATCGGGAGTAACCTCCAAATCAAAGTTTAATGTAATACCTGTTATAGAGGTAATATATTCAGAAGTTTCTTCAATACCCAAAGTATCATTATCATCAGATTTATTCGATACAAATGATATATAATTTGTCTCTTCTGTTAATTCACCCCTGTGCGCTAATGGCAGGTAAATCTCAGTATTCCTGTTAGTACGAGCAGAAATATCCATTATTATATTATCAACTGGTCCGTGAATATGCGCTCTTCCCGTGGCAAAAGCATTGCCGTAATAAGGCTCATTATGTGTGGGCGAAGTGTTGAGCAATACTAAATTGTCAGGAAGTATTTCTATATCGAGTGAGAAATCCCTGAAATTATTATGGTAAATTCGGCCAGTTGCTTTTGCCTGGTTACCAAGTGTATCGTTAACTAACATATCGTCAAAGGCAAAGTAATCTTTACCTATTTTCAGATCATGAGCAAAAGTATAACTGGTATTCAAATAATCAACTCTGAACCCTGATCTTGAAAGCCTCACATCACCAGATAATTCTGGTGAAATTGACGGGCCTTCTAATCGAAGATTACCTGATGCCATGCCACGAAAATTTTGTGCAAAACCTTCAAAATATCTTCCAAAAACAGACATTTTCAAATTTTCAACCTGAAAATCCAGATCAAAATTATCATCTTCTCTATCAGGATAATAATAACCCGAACCAGTTATTGGCTTATTATAACCTATATTGCCAATATATATAACTTCCATATTTACATCAAATCCATTAGCCTCATGATCATAATAAGTCGATAATTGAAGATTACCAAGATGCTCATCATTAAACGCAAAACCTATAATTTCAATATCTCCTGAAACATTTGGTGAACAATGCATATTTGACATGGCAATGTTTCCACTCAGAATACCATCAAAAGCTACATTACTTTGTTCAAAAACCCAGTCAAAATTCGAAACATCGAATTCCTGGAATTTTATATCCAACTTATCTTCCCGGCTCCTTGACAATTCACCGTCAAGCTTTATATATTCATGGTTTTTATAAACTATAAAATTGTCTATTTTATAAATATTAGAATCAACACGAATGAGGTGGTCTTCGTTAAATTGCCATAGAGAATCTTTAACATAAGCATGTGAGGGCAAAAATTTAATATCGAAGCGATTAGATTTATCAAAGCTTGTAACACTTTCAATATGACCCTTATTGTCAATTGTTCTGTTATTATTATCCCAGGTAAGCAAAGAACGCAGTGAGTCATTATTGATTGAGTTGCTAAATGCCATATTATCTAACCAAACACTATCTGAAAGCATTAACCTGCTGCAAGTTTTTTCAAAAACATAATACCCGGCTTTCTTATTACTTTTAACTACCAGGTCATAAAAAACATTATTGCCGTATTTAATCTTAGGTATTTTACCTTTTAGATCTAATTGTTTTGAATCGCTATTAAAACTTCCTGCTATTCTTGAATTTTCAGATACATCTAACGCAGGCCAAAATAGTTCTGTTAATTGTTCGATATTTTTAATATCAAGCATATAACTAAAGTCCATACTATGATTTTTAGCAGATATATCTTCCAAATCATTATTATACCAGGCAGGCATATAAGATGCAAAAAAACCGTTAATAGCTTCCGGTAATTCTTTAAACCTTATATCGCCTTTAATATTTAAATCAATTATATCTGATAATATTTTAAAATCTTTAATACCATTATTATCCAAACGATTAGATATAAAAATTTCATCAAAATAATAGTCTCTTTTATCATTCTGATCAATTAATTTTTCACTGTAATGAATATTGTTTACATTTATTTCTCCAACCAAATCATTAATATTGGAAGCTTCAAGGTTAAGTTTTAAGTTAGTTGATAAAACTGAATTGGCAAGGCTGTCACGTTGATAAAGATTTAAATCAGTAAGATTTGCATTATCTAGCATTGCATAAAAATCAAAGCTATATGGTGGTTCATAAAAATCAATTATTCCGGCAAAATCAAAGAAAACATTTGGGTCATCAAGAGTAAAAGAACCATCAAATTTTTTGTTGATAAGATCACCTTTTAAATCAATATTCGTATAATTATAATCTATGATATTAACAGCATCAATATTGCCTTCAATTTTCAAATCAGCTGTTTCGAATGTTGTACCGTATCCTTCGACAAAAATGTCCATACTGACTTCTCCAACAGAGTTTTCCTGATTCAAAAACTTGCCAACATCAAATTTTTTTGCAGCCAGCGAACCCCTATATCCGTAATTACCTTTCAAACCATCCTGGTATATGGCAATATCAGATTTTATAGTACCAATATCAGTATTTAAGTCACCATAAGCATCAAAATCATTAATAAAGCCTGTTAAGTTACCGGTAAACATAACATTACCCAGGTTTTCAAGATGCTCGTAAAAATGGCTTTCAATTATCTTTATATCGGCAACTTGTTCAAAATGGTCAATATCATTTCTGATAGTACGAAATTCGCTTACCGACATATTGACAAAAGTGTTGTCAAACTCAGGTAAACCTGTAACAAAGAAATTCCCGTTTAAAATAGTTGATTGGCCAAATGCAAATGAGAAATTTCTTCCCCTGAAGTTGGAAAGTTTACCATTAACATCACCCCTCATATATATTACATCATCTTTTCCTTCGAAATATTCAAAAAAATAACCTATATCTGTCAGAGCAAAAGATGAAGTTTGCATTATAAAATCAAAAGATACTTTTTCATCAAAGTATTTGAAATCATCAAACGAGTTGTATTCAAGAACCAAATCCATATTAATTCTTGAATTATCTGTTCTTAAAGCCAAATCTCTTATATAACTCCCGGTTTCACTAAAATTAAAATCACCCGAAAAATTTTTTACTTCCAGCCCACCTGAATCAATAAAAGACAAATGATTGAGGGTGGCAGTAATTGAATCTTCTGTAATAGAAAAATCTTTAATATCAAGATTAAAATTTCTTATTGACAAATGTTTTGGATCAAAACGATGTTTGTAATGTGTATGATTTCTGTCGTGTAACTCAAAATTACTGTTTTTAAATTCAAAAGAATTTACTGTAAAGCTCCATTTTTGAGTATCTTTCCTTTGGTCAGGGAAGAAATAATCCACCATAAATTGATAGTTATAATACTCGGTGTCTTGATATTTGGCAAGTTTTATACTGGAATTATCAAATCCTAGTTTATCAATATATATATGATTTCGTCTAACTGAAATACTTCGAGTGTCTAATACCAATCTTTCGATAAATAACATATCTTCATCATACTGGTCTTTTACTGATACATCTTCAAGAACAATATTTAGAAAAAAGCTAATATTAACGCCTCCAACTTCAACATCTGTATCTAGTTCATTACTAAAATAGGTTACAATTTTTTGAACCAAAAAATTTTGAACATAATTGCTTCTAAATACACCATACAAGATGACGGGTACTAAAATTACAACTAATAAAGAAGTAAGCAATGCCCTTCTTCGCATTTTTTTGGTATTTTTGTTTTTCATTTCAATAAAATAACAACCGGTTATTCTAAAAGTTTTTATGGCAATTATTATATTAGGAATTGAGTCATCTTGCGATGATACTTCTGCTGCGTTAATAAATGAACGCAAAATTCTTGCCAATGTTATTGCAAATCAAGAAGTACACAAAAATTATGGAGGTGTAGTACCTGAATTGGCTTCACGAGCTCATCAACAAAATATTATTCCTGTCGTTGAATTGGCAATTCGTAAAGCAAAGATACAAAAAAAAGATATAAATGCAATAGCTTTTACTGCTGGACCAGGGTTATTAGGCTCACTTTTGGTTGGCACATCATTCTCCAAAGCTTTTGCATTAGCACTAAAAATTCCAATTTTGGAAGTAAACCATATGCATGCTCATATCTTAAGCCATTTTATAGAAAAAAATGATCAGGATCAATTTCCGGACTTTCCTTTCTTGTGTTTGACTGTTTCGGGCGGACATACACAAATTGTTTTGGTTAAAAGCCATTATAACTTTGAAATAATTGGACAAACTATTGATGATGCAGCAGGTGAAGCTTTTGATAAAGCCGCTAAAATAATGGGGCTGCCATACCCAGGTGGCCCTTTAATTGACAAATATGCTCAGCAGGGAGATATTAATAAATTTACCTTTCCCCACCCAAATATTCCCAACCTTGATTTTAGCTTTAGTGGCCTTAAAACTTCTATACTATATTTTTTGAGAGATAAACTTAAACATGACAATAATTTTATAAGAAAAAACATATATGACCTTTGTGCTTCTATACAACACACTATTGTTGAAATATTGATGGAAAAACTAAGAACAGCATCACAAAAGACAGGTGTTAAGCAAATTGCAATAGCTGGAGGAGTTTCTGCAAATTCAGGCCTGCGAAAAGCAATCTACGAAGAAGAAAAAAAGCGAGGATGGCAAGTCTTTATTCCGCCTTTTGAATATTGCACAGATAATGCAGCCATGATTGCAGTAGCAGGTTATTATAAATATCTTAAAAAAGATTTTTCTGCCCAGGATGTAACTCCATTTACAAGATATTAATAATTCAAAAACACAAATAACGTAATTAAATACTTAAAAGATAGTTTATAGACTGCTAATATTCAATAATTATAAAACGGTCTCCATTTGCCCGATAAGCAGAATTTCTTCGTTTATCGTATCTGTAGTAATCTTCTATAGTACCCTTGCCCAGCTGATCTTCAAGAAAGATGTTAAACAAATAATCTACTATATATTCACCGTTTTTATACCCGGCAAAAAAACCCAGGTCAAGCACATCATCAACATCAATTTTGTATGGAGTATATTGATACGTAACTTCCCCTGTACGCCAATTCATTCTAAAATTACCGTCAAACAAATCACTGGTATAATGCATGCTAAAAAGAACATTCATTGATCTGTCTGAATTATTTAACTCTGTGAATTCAAACCAGGTATTACTAATAACGTTATTGCGTTCTAACTCTTGTACATATAATACAGTATCAAATTGAGTTTTTTGTTTAAATGTATCGGGATATTCCAGCATTTCTTTCTGGGCTACTGAAAAAACATAAGCTTCATCATCCCCCTGCAAAAAAGCATCTACAGAATCAGATAAGTAGTAATCAATACCATATTTATCAAGACCCTTTTCCAAACCTTCTACAAAAACTTCATACAAAAGTGAATCATCAACATGTTTTAAAAAATGACTTTTTTCCAGTGGATAAACAGTATCATTATCTTTTTTATATTTATCAGGATTATAAGGATAATATGAGAAAAAAATAGTTGACTTCGACGGAGGAATTATCAATATGGTTTTAGTTTGCTTATAGTCTCCAAAATCTCTTGCTAAACGTTGCACCGGAAAACATGATGTTATAGCAAACAATAGAGTAATTACAAATAAAAATATATAAAAATATCTCATAAATGCTAATAATGTATCTTGATACGTTTTTTACCTAATTAAACAAAATATTTTAAATTATGCTTAATCAAGAAATCTTAAATAATTATAAAATAATAAATCCTATTTAAAACTATTAAAATTGCTTGTTTTCGTTTAATAACAGTCATTACAAAAAAAGCATCAAAAATTGATCATAAATATAAATTAATTATAACCACTAAAACTTTAACCCTGTTGGATACTTGTTTTCCTTACCCCTCTGGTTTGCAAACAATTTATCAAACATGGCAGAGACTCTAAGCTTGTATTGAACGAAGTGAAATAACTCAAAGAGTTAAATTTCGGAACATTACTCTTCGTGTTTCTTTGAGTTTTTGTGTCACTTCAACAAGTTTATTGTATACCTGGTGGCAAGATTAATTTTAATCTTCTGACGCTATGTTATAAAATTGTTATTTTAATAAAAACAAACACCTAACAAAAATATAATAAATTTAAATGTGGCCATCATTAAAAAACCAGTAGAGGCAATTTTTTTTTCATACAATTTAATACTTAATTTAATTACTTGTTAACCGTAAATATTTTTTTTTATTTTTGAAGTATATTAAATAACAACTTTTTATTAATTGATAATTAAAGGATAGGATAAAATGAATTGCAATTCACAAAATTCAATGAAACATTTTCCGGTTGACTCGCTTATTTTTGATCTTGATGGGGTACTCACTCAAACACGAAAGACTCATAAAGAAGCCTGGAGAGAAATGTTTGACAATTTTTTTAAGGAAAACAAGCACAAATATGGCAAGCAAGATTCAGTATCAGAAAACGATTATCAAAATTATATTGATGGTAAGCCGCGTTATCAAGGCGTAAAAAGCTTTCTTTATTCGCGGAATATTGAATTACCATGGGGTAACACAGATGATCCACCTGGAATGGAAACCGTTTGTGCTCTGGGTAATTTGAAAAACGTTTTATTTAATGAGGTTTTGGAGCGTTATGGTGTTGAAATATACGAAGATGCAGTGGAAAAACTTAAAAGCTGGCGCCAACTTGGAATAAAAACTGCTATAGTATCTTCGAGTAAGAATTGCAAAAAAATAATTGAAGTTGCAGGCATTGATCATCTCTTTGACACGCGGGTAGATGGCATGGTATCGGAAGAAATAGGTCTTAGCGGTAAGCCAAATCCTGATATCTTTACAGAAGCGGCTAAGCGCCTGAATGCACGTCCTGAAAACTCAGTGGTTTTTGAAGATGCCATATCCGGAGTTCAGGCCGGACAAAGCGGCTTTTTTGGACTTGTAGTAGGTATAAACAGGTTTGATAATAAAGATGGATTGCTTAATAATGGAGCTGATATTACCATAGATAGCTTTTTTGAACTTGATATAACAGATGAGAAATTAATTAAAGAATATTTTTCGCGCCCGGGTAAACCTATATTTCCAGACAATAAAGAAATATTTGATATATTTAGCCGAAAAAAGCCAGTAATATTTTTAGATTATGATGGTACCTTGACACCTATTGTATCGCGTCCTGAAGATGCAATCATTTCAAACGAAATGAAAGCTACCCTTAAAAGTTTAGCATCAAAATTCACTGTAGCTATTGTAACCGGACGTGATAAAGAAGATGTAGAAAACCTTGTGAACCTTGATGAACTTATATATGCAGGCAGTCACGGATATATTATCTCCGGGCCAAATAATCTATTTATGGAACATCCGGATTCAAAAAAAATCATTCCAAAGCTCGATGAAATTCAAAAAAAGGTGGAAAAAAAGCTTAAGGAAAAAACAGTAGGCACTCAAATAGACAGAAAACGCTATGCTATTGGCATTCATTATCGTAATGCACGGCCGGAAGATGAGGAAATAGTTTATGATATTGCAAATCAAATACTTGATGAGCACAAAGAACATAAAATAGGAGAAGGTAAAAAAATAGTTGAAATTAAACCAAATATTGACTGGCATAAAGGTAAAGCTGTTGAATGGATTCTTGATGCATTAGAGCTTTCAGAAAAAGATAATATTATACCCATTTTTATTGGTGATGATATTACAGATGAAGATGCGTTTAAAACATTGCAGGATAAAGGCATAGGTATAATGGTTGGTAGTCATGGCCAAAAAACATTCGCTACATATTCATTAAAAAACGTTTTTCAGGTAAGGGAATTTTTTAATAAATTAATTGAATTATATAACAAAAAATAATTTTGCTGTTATTAATTTATTTTATTGTTAAACCATTTTAAAAATAAATTTTGGTGTATGAAAGGAACAACAATTATTTATGATAATTTTAATGAACAAGAGCACCCTTTGCAAGAAGCTCTTTGTACACTGGGCAACGGATATATTGCTACAAGAGGTGCATTGGAATTAGAGAAAGAAAATGATTATAATTATCCCGGTACGTACCTGGCCGGTGGTTATAATCGTATGAAATCAGAAATAAAGGGAAAAATAATTGAGAATGAAGATCTTGTAAACTGGCCTAACTGGTTGTATCTTACCTATAAAATTGATGATGAAAAATGGTTTAGCCTTAGTGAGGTTGAAATTCTTGAATTCAAAACTCATCTCCACCTAAAAGAAGGCATTCTTGAGCGAAGGATGAAGTTCCGTGATGAGAATAAAAAAGAAACAAGTATTATCAGCCGAAGATTGGTTAGTATGAGTAACTCCCATGTTGCAGCTATACAATGGAAGCTTGTACCTGAAAATTGGTCGGGCAAGCTTACAATCCGCTCCGGTATTGACGGTAATGTTATTAATAATAACGTTAAGAGATATAGCGCTCTTAATCAGGATCATATTGAGGTATTGGATAAAAATCATTTTAATAATACAAGTATTTATTTACTTAGTTGCACTAAGCAATCTAAGATCCGTGTAGCACAAGCCTCAAGGATGCACATATATCGTAATGAAGAAGAGCTGAAAATAAAGCAAACACCGGTGGAAGGTAAAGATTTTATTGCGGGAGATTTTGTTATAGAATGCAATAAGAAAGAAACTTATACAATAGAAAAAATTGTTGATTTCTTTACCTCTCGCGATTTCGCTATTGGCGACCCATTGACCGAAGCAAAGAATTGGATAGAACGCTGTGATTGTTTTGCCGATCTGGAAGAAAGTCATAAAATTTGCTGGAGACAAATATGGCATTATAATGATATTAAAATTTATGCAAACGGAAGTTTGGATCAACTGGTATTGCGTTTGCATACGTTTCATTTGTATCAAACAGTTTCGAGCAACAGCATTGAAAAAGACATTGGAGTACCTGCGCGTGGATGGCATGGTGAAGCATATCGCGGTCATATATTTTGGGACGAACTTTATATGCTGCCGTTTATTAATTTGCATCATCCTCAAATATCTCGCTCAATGCTGATGTATCGATACCGGCGTTTGCCTGAAGCTCGTCATGCTGCAAAAGAAGCGGGTTTTAGAGGAGCAATGTTCCCATGGCAAAGCGGAAGTAATGGCCGGGAAGAAACTCAAAAACTACACCTTAACCCCCGATCGGGCAGATGGTTGCCAGATGTTTCTCGACTACAATATCATGTCAATGCAGCTATTCCATTTAATGTGTGGCACTATTATCAAAGTACAGCAGATATTGATTTTCTTATGTCACATGGTGCTGAAATAGTATTGTCAACAGCTTTGTTCTGGTCAAGCGTTACCAAGTTTAATAAAGAACGTGGCAGATATGAGATACACGGGATAATGGGTCCTGACGAATACCACACCCGATACCCCGGCGCAGAAAAGGCAGGACTGAATAATAACGCTTATACAAACATTATGGCTGTGTGGGTGATACAACATGCTCTTGAAATAATGGAGCTTGTTGGAGAAAACTGTTGTAAAGACATGGAAAGAACTATTGGATTCACCGACGATGATATCAAAAAATGGAAAGATATTATAAAAAAAATGTATGTCCCTATTGATGAGAATAATATCATCATGCAGTTTGAAGGATATGAGAAACTTAAAGAACTTGACTGGGATTATTATCATAAAAACTATGGCAAAGCCTTACGCCTGGATCGTATTCTTGAAAGTGAAGGAGACTCATGTAATTATTACAAGGCAAGCAAACAGGCTGATGTTTTGATGTTGTTTTACCTTTTTTCAAAAGAAGAATTGTCAAAAATATTCAATAACCTTGGTTATGAATTTACCCCTGATATTATATCAAAAAACATAGAATATTATCGTAAAAGAACAGCTCATGGTTCTACACTTAGCCAGGTAATACACTCATGGGTATATTCACGTTTACACCGTGAGGAATCGTGGAATCGGTTTCGTGAAGCATTGATGAGTGACTTTAAGGATATTCAGGGTGGTACTACCCACGAGGGTATCCACCTGGGCGCAATGGCCGGTACACTTGATATTATTCAAAGGTGTTATACAGGCTTAGAAATCAGAGATGATGTACTATGGTTTAACCCACATCTTCCAAATGATATTAAGTCTATAAGTTTCCGTTTACACTATCGCGGACATTGGATAAAACTTGAAATAGACCATGAAACAATTAATATTGAGTTTGATAAGGGATGGGCAAATCCTGTAACAATTGGTGTAGCAGGAGATACTTATCACTTTGAAACCAGTGATAGAAAAGAAATTAAACTATAAAAAAATATAATTATGAAGCCCTCATTAACCAAAAGTATATAAAAGAATATGTATAACCATGAGGGCTCTACGGACTTAGAACTGCAAACGCATACATTGATAAAAGTAATTTATTAGAAATCAGTACTTTAAATACATTTTTCAGAAATGAAATTAATAATTGTATCTAATCGCCTACCGGTTTCGGTTAAAAAAGAAGGTAATGAATTTAAATTTACCAAAAGTGCCGGAGGATTGGTTTCAGGAATGAGCGATTTTCTGAACGGTTTGGGTAAATCAAAAACCGATATTACTGAATATGTATGGATGGGTTGGCCGGGTACAACAATTGATAAAGAAGACGAAGATTCTATACGTAATAAAGTTCAGAAAGAATATAATGCATCTCCCGTGTTTTTTTCAAAAAGCTTGATGGATAAAGTTTATTATGGCTTTTGTAACAGAACCATCTGGCCTTTGTTTCATTATTTCCCAAATTATGCCAGTTTTGAAAATGAATATTGGGACGAATATAAAAAGCTGAATCAAATCTTCTGTGACGAGGTACTCAAAGTAATACAACCCGGAGATATCGTGTGGGTGCATGATTACCACCTGATGTTATTACCTGCCATGTTGCGCGATAAAATAGATAATCCCATAGGTTTTTTTCTGCATATACCATTTCCCTCATATGAAATGTATCGTTTATTTCCCAAAGAAAGCCGTGACGGTATTTTAGAAGGATTACTAGGGGCTGATCTTATAGGCTTTCATACTCATGATTATGCCCAGTATTTTTTACGTACAATACTAAGAATCCTGGGAATAGAAAATTATATGGGCACTATCGATCTTCCCGACAGGGTAATCAAGGTTGGGACCTTCCCTATGGGTATTGAGTTTGAAAAGTTTAATAAAATGGATGTATCTCCTAATGATTCTAAAAAGCCCGGACCTGATCAACCTAAAATAGTACTCTCGGTAGACCGTCTTGATTATACAAAAGGTATTATAAACCGTTTGCAAGGCTTTGAAATGTTCTTGAGAAACAACCCCGAATGGCACGGGAAAATCTTTATGAACATGATTTTGGTTCCATCACGAACAGGGGTTACTGCTTATAACCAAATCAAGAGAAGACTGGATGAGTTAGTAGGAAATATTAATGGCAATTATGGCACTATAAAATGGACTCCAATAATTTATCAATATACTTCATTGGCGCATAAGGAACTTATAGCTCAATACAGAATGAGTGCCGTCTCTTTGATCACACCTCTGAGAGATGGAATGAATTTAGTGGCTAAAGAATACATTGCATCATTGCAAGATCAAACAGGAGTGCTTATCTTGAGCGAACTTACGGGAGCAGCAAAAGAGCTTAGTGAAACAATAATAATCAATCCAAATAATATTAATGAAATTGCCGAAGGTATTGAAGAAGCACTTAAAACACCGGAAGAAGAACAAATATATCGCAACAACCTTATGCAAAAACGGCTAAAACGTTATAATGTAACCTTTTGGGCAAATGATTTTGTTAACACACTGCTTGATATATACAAGGAAACAAAAATCACAGGTGAGAAAAAAATTCTTAAACCGGAAATTGTTAACAACATACTTAATAATTATCATAATGCTAAAAATAAAATTATTATCCTTAATTATGACGGAACTCTTGTGCCTTTCGTTAAAAAACCGGAAGACGCCTTCCCGGGTGCAGATTTACATAAACTAATAGAAAACATTAATAAAAAAGAAAAAACAGACATTGTTATAATTAGTGGTCGCAGTAAAGATCAATTAGATGGATGGTTGGGTAAAACCAAAGTTAATTTAACGGCAGAACATGGTGTATGGATTTGTGATGCCGATAAAAAGGAATGGGAACTTTTTAAACCCCTCTCTAATGAATGGAAAGAAGAAATAATGCCAATACTCGAAATGTACACCGATAGATTACCCGGATCTTTTATTGAAGAAAAAGAATATTCAGTTTCATGGCATTATCATAAGGCTGATATATGGCAATCATCTTTCCTTGTTAAAGAAGTTAGCGATTACTTGCTTTCTATGACAACTAACATAGGGGTACAGGTTTTGCATGGCAAAAAAGTTATTGAGGTAAGCAATTCCGGAATAAATAAAGGAGAGCTGGCTATGCATTGGGTATCTAAAAAGGATTACGATTTTATATTGGCAATTGGTGCAGGATGGTCTGATGAACTATTGTTTAAGACACTACCGGAACATGCATGGACAATGAGAGTTGGAAAGCTTAGAACAGATGCAAAGTATGTTTTGAAAAAACAAGAAAATGTTATTGAATTATTGAAAACAATTGAGAAAAAATAATCTATAAACTAAAAATCAGGCATAGCAAAAAATTTTAAATGCCGTTTATTTATAATAAAAAAGCCGGAAATTTATAAATTTACCCGGCTTTTTTATTTCTTTTTTCAATTACCGGCTCTTATTAAATTCCCGGTTACTCAACATCAATAGAAATTTTTTTCTTCTGAACAGAAACATCTTTTTCCTGCAATTGTATTGTTAAAAGACCATTTTTCATTTTAGCATCAATTTTATCTATATCAACTTCCTCAGGTATACTAATATTTCTGGAAATGCAAAATTTACTCTCATTAACTTTTGAATCACCAGAGCGACCCTGTTCACCTTTGTAATAGACTTTTATCTGCAGTAATTTATTGTCGGCATTAATAGTAATATCATCTTTTGAAAAACCGGGAATTGCCATTTCAATTTTATACCCTTTGCTTGTCTCCATAATGTTTATTGCAGGAAAGTTGCTACCTGTTTCATAAAATGATGGTAATTCGTTTGATTTATTTTGAATATTTTTTCCTGTAATACCATCACGTATTTTAGACAACTTATCAATTATTTCAGCCATAATTAAAAGTTTTTAGATTTATAATTAGTCATTTTTAAAATTGGGGTGTATCAGTAAATTTCCTAATACACCCCAAGGTTTAATCACCCCCGTTGCATGTTTATATGTTATGATAAAACAGCAAAATTATTTATGAAATATTAATTTGTTTTGGGGGTTTTTGTTTTGCTTCATCCTTTTTAGGAATGTGTACATACAAAATGCCTTCTTTGTGTGTGGCCTTGATTTTTTCTTCATCAGCACTCTCAGGCAAGGTGAAAGAACGGCTAAATTTGGAATAACTAAATTCTCGGCGTACAAAATTCTCCTCATTTTGTTCATCCTTTTCTTCTTTCTCTGAAGAAATTGTCAATACATCATTGTCAAGATCGATTTTAAAATCTTTCTTTTCAAGACCCGGAGCAGCAACTTCTATGCGATACTCATCATTATTCTCTACCAAATTTACACTAGGGATATTTACTCCGCTTCTTTCACTCAAGAAATTATCCATCAGATCACGACCGAAAAATTCATCCACAAAACTCGGCATATTCAATCTATTTCTTAATGCTGGTAACATATCTAACACCTCCTATTGTTTTTAGATTCAACATCAATTTTTTTAACTTTTACTTACTAAAAAACAAAGTTTATGCCATCACTAATCATATGCCAAAATGATACAAACACAACCCTGCAACTGCCAAAAAGTCATTTTAGGTAATACAAAAACTGACAATATGGCGGTTAAATTAATGATATTGAATTAAAAATAAACTTTCTTAAGTATTTTAGTAAATTTTTCAAGTTCCCATACTTCATTATATTTACTAAGGGAAACTCTTATAGAGGGGTTCTCAGGTTTGACTCCGACTGATTTTAACACATGAGAAGCTTTATTACTTCCCGAACTGCATGCATTTCCCCCGGAAACAGCAATACCTTCAATGTCGAGGTTTGCCAGGAGCATTTCTGATTTATCACTTTTAGGTAAACGTAAATTTATAATTGTATAAAGGCTTTTATTTTTTACATCACCGTTAAACTCAATTTCGGGCAACTCTTTACTTAATATATCAATTAATTTAAATTTTAAGCCGGATATATAGCTATGATTCTTTTTTATTTCTTTCATTGCAATTTCTAAAGCCAGGGCCATACCTGCTATACCATAGACATTTTCGGTGCCACCCCTTAGATTTTTTTCCTGAGAACCGCCTGTAATAAATGATTTCATTTTATTGGTTGATTTAGCATAGATGAACCCCACACCTTTGGGGCCATGAAATTTGTGTGCAGAAGCTGTAGCAAAATCAAACCCAAAACTCTCAGCTTCAATTCTGAATTTACCTATTGTTTGTACTGTATCTGAAAAAAAAACAGCACCATGTTTTTGGCAAATATCTTTAACCTGGTTTAAAGGTATTAAATTGCCTATTTCATTATTTGCATGCATAAGACTAACAACTGCAGGAGGAGAATCTTTAAGCAGAGCCTCAAGATGACTTGTATCAATATGGCCTTTTGAATTATGATTTACATAACTGATTTTAATCCCGAAATGCTTAGCTAAATTATCAAGAGTATTTAATACAGAAGGATGCTCCAAATAACTTGTTACAAAATGCTTGAATTTAAGATCAAGAAAGCAACTCCACAAAATATGGTTATTTGCTTCAGTACCGCCTGAAGTAAAAATAATTTCTGAAGGTGAAACATTTATTAATCTTGCAATTTTTTTTCTTGAATTTTCAATAAGTACTCTTGATCTGCGACCTAACTCATGAATTGATGATGGATTTCCATAATTTTCACCTATAAGCCGGTTTATTAATTTAACAACTTCAGGCTCAACTGGTGCTGACGCGGCATTGTCAAAATAGATCATATTATAAATGTTTTTTAACAAAAATAATTCATTTGTACAATTTTAATCCATTTATAATTATTGAAACATTTAAGCCTTGCAAAAATTTGAAAATTATTTATTTAATTTGTAGTATTGTTGGTATTTTGTAGAACAAAATCATAATTATTTTTTTTGTTTCAAAAACAAAACATTATTTTTGATAAATTGCTAATTTGACTGATTTTTTCGCTTCCAACAACAGATGTTGTAAATTGATAAAAAAATATAATATAATTCATTGTGTCAGATAGTTTAGTTATAATTCCTACGTATAATGAAAAAGAGAACATTGAAAAAATTATCCGAAAGATTTTCTCTTTGCCGAAAAATTTTCATGTTCTTGTGATAGATGATAATTCTCCTGACGGCACTGCCAAGGTAGTCTCAGATATTCAAGATGAGTATAATGGAAAATTATTTCTTAATGTACGCGAAGGCAAATTAGGCCTGGGTACTGCCTATATTAGCGGATTTAAGTGGGCAATTCAACAAGAGTACCAGTATATTTTTGAAATGGATGCCGATTTTTCTCACAATCCTGAAGATTTGACAAGGCTGTATCGTGTCTGCGCTGATGAAGGATATGATTTGGCAGTTGGTTCAAGATACATTAATGGTGTAAATGTGATCAACTGGCCAATGAGCAGGGTATTAATGTCGTATTACGCTTCCGCTTACGTAAGATTAGTTACGGGAATGAAAATACGTGATACCACAGCAGGCTTTAAATGTTATAAAAGAGAAGTTCTGGAAGCTATTGATCTGGATAAGATAAAATTTACCGGATACGCTTTCCAAATTGAAATGAAATTTACAGCCTGGAAGATGAAATATAAAATAAAAGAAGTTTCAATAATTTTTACAGACAGAACACAAGGCAATTCTAAAATGACAAAAGGCATTTTTAGAGAAGCTGTTTTGGGTGTAATATCTTTAAGGCTAAAAAGTATTTTTAAAAAATACAAGCAAAAAAATAAGGTTTCAGAGACTGATTCTTGAAAAAAATTACTTTTTCTAACAACAAATTATCTAAATGGCTTCTGCTCTATATTTAAGAAATGGAAACATTGTTAATGAAGGAATCGTTTTTAAAGGTGGTTTAGTGATTGAAAATGAGAAAATCACCGATGTAATAGATTATACTTCCAATCAATCAGAACCCTTTGATATAAAAACAATTAACCTGGCAGGTATGCACGTTTTTCCGGGTATTATAGATTCCCATGTACATTTTCGCGAACCCGGAATGACTCACAAAGGTAATATCTATAGCGAGTCTAAAGCTGCAGTAGCAGGAGGCGTTACATCAATTATGGATATGCCTAATACAAAACCTCAGACAACTTCTATAGATAGAATTGAAGAAAAAATTAGAATTGCCGAAAAAAAATCATTAGTTAATTATGCATTTTACCTTGGAGCTACTAATGAGAATTTGAAAGAGTTATTGGCTGCCGACCCAACATACATTTGTGGAATTAAAGTTTTTTTGGGAGCTTCAACCGGCAATATGTTGCTAAATAACAGTAAGAGTCTTCAAAATATTTTTGCTAAAGTCAAAAAACTTATCACTATACACTGTGAAGATGAAGAAATAATTAAAAAAAATCTTTCGATTGCCATAGAAAAATATGGAGATAACATTCCTATGCATTTTCATCCTATTATCAGAAGCAGTGAAGCTTGTTACAAAAGCTCATTTAAAGCATTGAGCCTTGCACTTAAATACCAAACCAGGCTACATTTGCTTCATGTTAGTACAAAAAAGGAAACCGAGCTTTTTCAAAACATCCCATTAGATACCGGCAAACAAATAACTGGTGAAGCCTGTGTTCATCACCTCTGGTTTAGTGATAATGACTATAATGAAAAACAATCATTAATAAAATGGAATCCTGCGATAAAAAAACCATCAGACAGCGAAGCACTTTTAAAAGGGGTTAACACAAACAAAATTGATATAATTTCTACAGACCATGCACCACATTCTTTTGAAGAAAAAAAACAACCATATCTTTCTTGTCCGTCAGGAGCTCCAATGATACAACACTCGCTGCCTGCCATGCTTGACCTTTATCATAAAAAATTAATCAGCCTGGAAACTATAACCGAAAAAATGTGCCATAATCCGGCTAAAGTTTTCAATATAAAAGAACGTGGTTTTATTAGAAAAGGGTATTATGCTGACTTGGCCATAGTTGACCTTAACTCACAATGCAAAGTCAACAAAAACAATGTATTATATAAATGCAAATGGTCGCCTTTAACAGGTCATACTTTCAACTCAAAAGTAATTCATACTTTCGTTAACGGACAACATGTTTATAACAATACCGTTATAAATGAATCGAAAAAAGGAAAACTGATCTATTTTTCAAAGTAAGATAACTTGCTGTTTATTAAATATATTAACCACACTAATTAAACAATAATAGAATCAATTAATGTTAAAATTATCAAAAATATCGTTACTACTTTTTTTACCGGGTTTTTTATTGATGCCGTCCTGTGAATTATTGACAGGTAAAACTAAATGTGAAAGGATCATCGAGAAAGATAAAATGGTTAATATAATGGTAGATAAGTATCTTTTAGAATCATATATTAAAGTGCATTCCAGAAAAAATCCCTCAGTAGAGGATTCTGTTCATTATTATTACAGGAACTTATTTAATAAGCATAATATTAGTAAAAAAACTTTTGATAAAGCGTTTGAATGTTATTCTATGGACAAAGAACTAGCAATCAATTTACAGGAAGAAGTAATGAATAAAATCAGCATTATTGAAAGCAAAAAACATAAATATGACACAATCCCCAAAAATTGATTTAGAAAAGAATTCAACCGGCTGTCCTCCTGCTGCAATTATCAACTTGCCTGAATGTATCTTACACTTTGTTGTTTATTAATCAATTCTTGGTTAACAATTAAGCAAAATAATTTAAAACAAATTATCAATAAACTTTTCATCAACAATGTTAGGCATTGTCACTTTAAGTAGAGGTTCGTGTTTCATAGCTCTGTTTATGGCAAACATTGCTTCTTGATTTCTTGCCCAGCTTCTTCTGGCAATACCATTATTTACATCCCAAAAAAGCATAGATTCGATTCGTCTGTCGGCTTCATCCGAACCGTCTAACAACATTCCAAAGCCACCGTTAATAGCTTCTCCCCATCCAACACCCCCTCCGTTATGGATTGAAACCCATGTTGCCCCTCTGAAACTATCGCCAATAACGTTATGTATGGCCATATCAGCGGTAAATTTTGAGCCATCATAGATGTTTGATGTTTCCCTGTATGGCGAATCCGTGCCCGAAACATCGTGATGATCTCTGCCCAAAACAATTGGTGCAGTTATCGATCCTTCACGTATAGCTTTGTTAAATGCCTTTGCAATTTTTATTCTTCCTTCGGAGTCAGCATAAAGTATCCTTGCCTGGGAACCCACAACCAGGTTATTTTCATCGGCTTGTTTTATCCACCGTAAATTGTCAGAAAGCTGCATTTTTATTTCTTTTGGCGCTGTATTTATCATTTCTTCCAAAACATTTGCAGCAATACGGTCGGTAATTTTCAAATCTTCGGGTTTTGAAGATGTACATACCCACCTGAAAGGCCCGAAGCCATAATCAAAACACAAAGGCCCCATTATATCCTGCACATACGAAGGATACTTATAATTGCCGTCTTCTTTAAATATCTCTGCCCCTGCCCTGCCAGCTTCAAGTAAAAAGGCATTGCCATAGTCCCAAAAATACATCCCGCGTTGCGACATTGTATTAATAGCTTTTACATGACGCTTTAAAGATTGCATGACATACATTTTAAATTTTTCAGGATTTTTAGCCATCATCTCATTAGCTTCGTCAAAAGATAAACCGGCAGGATAATATCCTCCTGAAAAAGGATTATGTAGTGAGGTTTGATCCGAACCCAATTCAATATCAATATTCTTTTCTACCAGCTTTTCCCATAAATTGACTATATTTCCATGATAAGCAAGTGATACAGCTTGTTTTTTTTCACGAGCCTGATTAATACGGCTTATAAGCTTTTCCAAATCATCATACACCTCATCAACCCATCCCTGGGAGAACCTGGTATTAATTGCTTTCGGGTTAATTTCAGCAACTACACAAATAGCCCCTGCTATCACTCCGGCTTTTGGTTGTGCTCCAGACATTCCGCCCAAACCACTTGTCACAAAAACTTTACCTGCAAGTCCGTCTTGATTGGTTTGTAAGCGGCGGCCTGCGTTTAATACAGTTATAGTTGTACCATGAACAATCCCTTGCGGACCTATATACATAAATGAGCCTGCAGTCATTTGCCCGTATTGGGTTACTCCCAAAGCATTGTATCTTTCCCAATCATCAGGTTTGGAATAATTTGGCACCATCATCCCATTGGTTATAACCACCCTGGGAGCTTCTTTGTGTGATGGAAACAACCCTAAAGGATGGCCGCTAGATAGAACTAAGGTTTGATTATCAGTCATTGTGGCAAGATACTGCATGGTAAGCAAATACTGCGCCCAGTTTTGAAAAACAGCTCCATTTCCCCCGTAAGTGATCAACTCATGAGGATGCTGAGCAACAGCATTGTCTAAATTATTGCAGAGCATTAACATAATTGATGCAGCCTGTTTTGATTTATGAGGAAAGTCGTTGATAGAACAGGCAGTTATTTTATAACGCGGACGAAACCTATACATATATATGCGCCCATAAGTTTGCAGTTCATCGTAAAATTCAGAAGCAAGCAAACTGTGATGTTTACGCTGAAAATAACGTAATGCATTTTTAACTGCCAGTTTCTTCTCCTCCTCACTTAAAATATCTTTCCTTATAGGTGCATGGTTTATATTTGGATCATAAGGTTGGGGATCAGGTAATTCATCAGGAATTCCTTGCAATATAGATTCTTTAAATTCATTTAAGTTCATATATGTAAAATTTGTTTATTCTTTGAATCTTTTAAAATGTTAGTTTATTTAGTAAGTTCTGTAATATGATGATCATCCATTTTTTATTATCAAATTTTATTGAGTAATTATATCATTATATCTATTTTACTTAAGGCATGCTCCAAACTATGGGCAATCATCAATTTTCTCCACCTCAAACAAGGTAAAATCCCAGTCAAATTTTTCCGATTCAATTTCTTCCCGGGTTAAATCTTCTGATTGAAATCTAAACCCAGCCAAACCACCACGCTTTCCTTGCCCCGGATTAAAACATTTTTCCATATCTTCACTTTCGTAAACTATAATACCGGATTTATAAAAACCAACGGCAAGTTCAACATTTACATGATATTCATTTGTGTTGACCAAACGAAGGTTAAGCATAGTCCGGCTTTCTTTATCAAAAAGATTTGAACGCCTCCAGCGATGCATCACCACAACACCATCAACAGTATCTGTTTCTGTGTACCTGATTTGTGAATAAGCTTCATTAACAAATAATAGCAAAAAAATCATTATTAGTAAAAAAGATATTTTTTTTATGGAAACAATATTTTTCATGGTTGTATAGATTTGTATCTTAATTAATTAACTATATTGAATGTTATTTGAGGGTCAGTGTTTAAGATTATTTTATAAATTAAGAGAGATAAATAAATCACATTCTTTCTGATGAATTTTTTAAAATATTATAAAGTAAATACCTTGCACGGAATAATTGAGCCTTAACTGTTCCAAGAGGCAACTCCAACTCAGCGCATATTTCTTCGTAAGATAGTTCATGGAAATATCTTAATTCAATAAGCTGGCGATACCGTGGTTTTAATTTTTCTACTACTTCGCGCATCAACTCAACCTTTTGATCCTTTATAAATTTTTCTTCAGGATTAATTTGTTGGTCAGTAATTTCCCTGTTTGAATCTTGGTCGTCGATGTCTTCATTATGTTCACGGGCAAGAACATTTTTTTTCTTTCTTCTGATATGATCAATGCAATTATTAGATGCTATTTTAAATAACCATGTACTGAAAGCATAATCCGGCGTATATTGATCAATTTTTTTGAAAGCTTTGCCAAAAGCCTCAATAGTTAAATCTTCTGCATCAATACTACTTCCGGTCATTTTGAGCAACATAAAATAAATGGTATCTTTATAGTAATCCATTAACTGTGCAAAAGCTTTTTGACAACCTTGTTCAACAGCTTGCTTTACCAGTCTATAATCGCGTTGTGCCTTTTCTGTGAGTTTCGGATTTACTTCCATTTATTCTTCTTATATAAAAAACCAGAAACGTATATTACCGGGTTTAATATTGAAAAAATTAAATCATATATGGGCGAATATAAAAATAATATATTTTCGTCAAACTTTTTTGCCGAATAATAATAATTTATTATCAGCCCTATTGTTCTGACAGATAGTAAAATAATCCCCCAAAGCCAAAAATCTGTTAATAAAAGAATAATTATTAAAGTAACATAAAATGCAAAATTACTAATCCCAAACAATCCTAATAAAAATTTATGTTTATTTTTATAATGTCTTCCGGTAGAAAAATGTCTTTTTTTTTGAAAAAACCAATTTTTAAAAGACTTTTCCGGCTCTGAGTAAGTAAAACTATCACGGCTTATTTCTATAGCTGTATTTTTATTATTAGCCATTTGGTTTACAAATAAATCATCATCGCCTGACTCCAGTTTATAGTGCGATATAAAACCGGCAGCCTTGTAAAACAATTTCTTTTTGTATGCTAGGTTTCTGCCCACACCCATATATGGAAGCCCTGCAAGTGCGTATGAAAAATAATTCATTGCCACAGTTAATGTATTGTACCTTATTAATGAGTTAAGAAATCCTTTCTCTTTCTTATAACCCCCGTAACCTAAAATTATCTCATTTTCTTTAGAAAAATTTTTCTGCATATTATGAATCCAGTATGGTGATAATGGCTGGCAATCAGCATCGGTGAAAAGGAGATTATCATGTTTTGCCGATTTTATACCTATTGAAAGTGGAAATTTTTTGCCTTTAAAAAAGTTTACATTGTTGTTTAATTGAATAACATTGAGATGTGAGTATTTTTTTTTGTATTCTTTTAATAAACGCCTGGTACCATCAGTTGATCGGTCATCTACCAATACCACTTCATAATCATGATATTTTTGCTCCAATATTTTTGGAATATTTTTTTTAAGGTTACTATACTCATTTCTTGCACATATTACCACCGATACAGGTTCCTGTTTTGAAGTTTTAGATTTAGGTTTATAAAAAATAAGCCTGGAAAGAAAAAACCATTGAAAAAACAACTCAATCATAGTGCATACGATAAATATCACAAAAATTAAAAAACTCCATCCCATTTTCTCTATTTGTTTTAAATTCTTATTTTAATCAGATAATAAATTTGCAAATTATTTAAAGATTTTGACCATACTTTTAAAAAACTTAATTATTCTGAATAAATAAATATAAAAAATGATTTATTCATAGTAAATTTCAGTAATTGGTTTTTATAAAGCTTTGCAAAAATATCTAAAACTTCATCCATATGGACTATCTTTGCAAGATTTAATAAAATAAATTTTAGTTTTTATGGTTTAAAATCTTCAAAATGCTTATTTTCAGCATTTTGAAATTAAACTTTTAAAGTCATGGTTAGTTTTAAAAAATTGGTTCAATCAAATGCATTTTAAATTAATATCAACAGATCAAAATTCCGGAGCCCGTGCAGGGAAAATCTCAACTAACCATGGTGTATTTGATACACCAGTATTTATGCCGGTTGGAACAGCCGGCAGTGTAAAAGCAATAAACCAGCAAGATTTATCGAAAAAAGTAAATGCCCAAATAATTTTGGGCAATACTTATCATTTATATTTGCGACCCGGTTTAGAAGTTATTCGGGGTGCTGGAGGTATACATAAATTTATGAGCTGGGATTATCCTGTACTAACTGATAGTGGTGGTTACCAGGTTTATTCTCTGGCTAAAAGGCGTAAACTTACCCAGGATGGCGTATGGTTTCAATCGCATATTGATGGATCCCGTCATTTTTTTACACCCGAAAATGTAATTGATACCCAACGCCTGATTGGTGCAGATATAATAATGGCCTTTGACGAATGTACCCCATATCCGTGTGATTATGATTATGCCAAAAAATCAATGGATCTAACACATAATTGGCTTAAAAGATGTTGCCGGCAATTTAATAACAGTTCCAACATCTATGGATATGAACAATCGTTGTTTTCTATCGTTCAAGGCAGTACATATAGTAATTTAAGAAAAAAGTCGGCACATACTATTGCAGAATACAATTGTGATGGTATTGCTATTGGTGGACTTTCGGTAGGAGAACCACATGATATTTTATATGAAATGACCGACATAGTATGTTCTGTATTACCTAAAGATAAACCAAGATACCTTATGGGGGTAGGAACCCCTGAAAACATACTTGAATGTATTTCATTGGGTGTTGATATGTTTGATTGTGTTATGCCTACACGAAATGCCAGAAACGGAATGCTGTTTACAAATAATGGTATAATAAACATTTTAAATGAAAAATGGAAATTTGATTACTCTTCCATTGATCCTGAGGGTGAATCATATGTTGACAATTTATATAGCAAGGCTTATTTGAGACACCTTTTTGTATCGAAAGAAATTCTTGGTCCTATGTTAGCAACAATTCACAATCTTACATTTTATATTTCGTTAGTAAACCAGGCAAAAAATCATATATTAAATGGTGACTTCTATAAGTGGAAATCCAAAACAATTTCTAAGCTATCACAGAGAATATAATAGCTATTATATTTACATATTTTTTTATATATTTAAAAAATTATAGAAACTAATAAGATACAACTAACCGGGAATGAAAAAAATAAAAATAGTTGATTTATATATTATCCGAAAATTCCTTGGGACGTTTTTTTTCGCAATAACGCTGATTATGCTCATAGTTATTGTTTTTGACCTTTCGGAAAAAATCGATGATTTTATTGAAAATCAAGCTCCTTTAGATGAAATTATATTTGTCTACTATGTTAATTTTATTCCTTATTTCATTAACCTTTTCAGCCCTCTGTTTACCTTTATTGCTGTAATATTTTTCACTTCACGCCTGGCATCAAATACTGAAATTATATCCATTTTAAGTGCGGGAATCAGCTTCAGGCGCCTCCTTGTTCCTTATATCATATCAGCTGTTTTATTATCTATGTTTTCTATTTACTTATCTAATGTTTTAATTCCAAGGGCTAATGAAACTCGCCTTGATTTTGAAAACACTTATGTTAGAAGCCCCTCACGTTTTAGAGAACGCAACATTCATATGCAAATAAAACCTGGAGAATTTATTTACCTTGAATCATTCAATGATCGAACTAACAGAGGGCAGCGTTTTTCTCTTGAAAAAATAAAAGACGGTCAATTGTATTATAAATTAAAAGCAAATACTGTTACCTGGGACACTATAGAAAAGCAATGGCAAATTCAAAACTACCATATCCGGGAAATAAATGGTATCAACGAAAAGCTTACTTTTGGCGATCGAAAAGATACAGTATTAAATTTTACTCCCGATAATTTTATTCAAAATCTTCGCGAAATAGAAACACTCAATTTCAGAGAGTTGCAGGATCAAATAGATATGGAAAAACTTAAAGGCTCAGAACATATAAAATATTACCAAGTAGAGAAACACCGCAGGATAGCATTTCCATTTGCAACCCTGATATTAACATTAATAGGCGTTTCATTATCCTGTAGAAAAGTAAGGGGAGGTATAGGTTTACACCTTGGTGCAGGTATAACCCTGAGCTTTGCTTTTATTCTTTTTATGCAGGTATCTTCAACCTTTGCTACCAATGGAAACCTCACCCCTGCCCTAGCCGCGTGGGTACCTAATATACTCTTCGGTATACTGGGAATATATTTATTGAAAACAGCACCAAAATAATCTCCTTGATCAAAATATGTGCTTAAATTACTGATTAAGTTTGTCTTTTTTCAAACTGAAAATAATAGTGAATAACAAATATCCTATCAATCCTCCCCATAGCAAACTCATATAAGGATTTGAAGTTATAGCACATCCATTTGAAGTACAACCAATAAAAATATAATACAAATAACCACCCATTAATCCTGCTAATGTAAAAACCAACATTACCAGCAAATATTTATTTTTAGAAAGTAACAGGTATTTTTTCATCGGATTATTTTATAATTATTACACAATTTAATAATAGTGATTTCATCATTGGATGTTTGAGTTTAATAATTTCTATTACTATAAAACCCTCATTATTTATACATAATCTTTTGTGAACTTTTATTTAATAAGGGTTTCATTAGTATAATAATATAGTTATTAATCTTTTTTACAATGATTTACATCTTAATGTTTAAATATTTAAATTTTTGGTTACAAGTAATCCTGAAAAATCGGGGTTTCATTGCCGCTCAACCGATAACGGGTTTTACTTAATTCTTCATTCACGAATCAACAAATCAGCAAATTAACTTCTATCTGCATTTTATTACTTAAAACTAATTTTTTTCAGCAAAACTTTTTAACAATTATTTTTTTACACCAAGTGAATTTTCTATGGCTTCAACAATAGATTGTTTAGGCATAGCACCCTTTGCCATTTGAGGCTTACCTTCCTCCGGTATAAACAAAATTGAAGGGATGCTTTGAATACCAAAAGTAGCTGATAATTCACGCTCCTTATCAGTGTCAATTTTGTAAAAATCAACTTTACCGTCATATTCTTTTGAAAGTTCTTCTAAAACCGGTGTAAGTGCTTTACAAGGACCACACCAGTCAGCATAAAAATCAACTATACAGGGCTTATTACCTTTAAAATTCCATTCATTATTTGCTTCAAAGTCAAAAATTTTTTCCTTAAATGTTTCTTTTGTTAAATTTTCCATAATTCTAATTTATATATTTATCAATAGTTTTAATTAATGTTTCTTTTTGTTGCAAGCCGGTAAAACGTTCGACAGTTTTACCATTTTTAAATAAAATCAATGTTGGAATGGTACGCACATTATAATCTACGGCAAGACTCTGATTATTATCAACATCTACTTTAATAATTTGTGCTTTTTCACCAATTTGATGAGACAACTCTTCCAGTATAGTCATTTGTTTTTTGCATGACCGGCACCATTCAGCCCAAAATTCAACTAAAGTTATATCATCAGAAATCTTTTTATCAAAATTTTTATTGCCCAGATCAATTATCGATGATGAATCATATATACCTGATTGTTCTGTTTCCGATTTGGTATAATTGCCGCTTGATGATGATTCACACGACAAAAAACCAAAAATTAAACCGGCTGAAACAATTAGAATATTCGACAATAAAAAGTAGTATTTTTTTAAAATCAGTTCCATTTATTTGTTTTGTTTAAAAATCACCAAATTAATTAATACAATTAGCCATTATATAGTATTAAAAAATGATTATAACATGTATCTTTTATTTACCATTTACCATTTACCATTTACTATTTACTATTTACCATTTTCTATTTAAAAATGCATTTAAATTAATCAACACCTGTATCTAATTTTTGTTTAACAAAAAAGGGGGAATTTTACAAAACTACATATTTAAATTGGTGTATTCGTTATTTGTTAACAATTTTTCAAAATGGTGTGCTGATAAACATTACGAAGTAATAAATAATTATTTTCAGGAATTATTATAGTACTAAATAAGATACATTTATTAAAAACTAAATAACTTAAGAGTTTTAATCAATAATTGCTTTTACAAACCTCATTCAGTATAATATAAGGCAAATAATTATTCAATACCGGCTAGGTGTTTCATAAATTGTACTCTATGAAAAACTGCAGGGTTTTCAGATTTTTTATAGCTCATTTTACCCCTAAAATCATTAATCGAGGAGTAATTTTTTTCATTCATCCAACTTTTTAATTCACCTACAATTTTTTCTATTTCGTCAAAACCGTTTTTATAAATGACCGAGCATATCTGGCCTGCTTTAGCACCTGCAAGTATTTGTTTTATAAGGCCGGCTCCACTGTGAATACCGGTGGAAGCACACAGATCGCATTGTATACGATCAGATAAGATAGCTATCCAACGAAGTGAATTTGAAATTTCTTGGGGAGTACTAAAAATATTTCCAGGCTTAATTTTAAAATTATCAATATCTATGTCGGGATTAAAAAATCTATTAAATAATACTATACCATTTATACCTGTCCATGAAAGTTTTTTTATTAACTCTCCGATTCCGGAAAAATGATGTGATATTTTAAGTGATACAGGAATGCTGACAATAGATTTCACTTTTTCAACTATATCAAAATATATTTTCTCAATTTTTTGTCCTTCAGTATCAATATCTGATGGTAATATAAAAACATTTAACTCCAATGCATCTGCTCCTGCATCTTCTATATTTTTAGCAAAAGAAGGCCATTCAGAATCAGAAACACAATTAATGCTGGCTATAACAGGTATTGCAACCTTTTTTTTAGCTTCATTTATTAAATCGGTATATGCGTTCAAAGTATTGGCACGGGCATAGTTTCTTATATAATCTTCGGCTTCTGTATAAGAACTTTGAATATCTTCAGAAAAAGTCTTCCTTATTTCATATTTTATCTGTTCCTCAAATAGTGATTTTAGAACCACGCCACCTGCCCCTTTATTATCTGCTAACTGAATATTTGACAAAGAATTTGTTAATCCTGAACTTCCGACAATCAATGGGTTTCTAAGGGTAAGACCCATATAAGTAGTTGTTAGATCTGCCATTTGTTTAAATTTTTATTGTTATTAATTTATTTATGTTTTAGTCAGCAAAAATAAATATACATTTTAAATTACCTAGTGTATTTATTTTTAAACTATGTAAAATATTTGACTTTTATTTATCCAATAATATTTAACTTAATCAGAAAAATAAAAAAATCAAAATATTGTTTTTTTTGTGATTATTAGTAAAAATACAAAAAACACTGATTCATTGTAATATAAATATTTATTTATTTGTAATAAGATTTTAATAATAATATTTTTAAAGCCATAAAAAATTATGAAAAACAGTGCCGAAGTATTTGCCAAAAATGATTTATCATGTAAATCATTACGAAGTTTACTGGAACCTCTAATTGTCTTTTTTAATAAAGCTGTAACGGAGGTATTGCCTGATAAGGAGTATATTTTGGAATATAGTATTCCTGGAGGCATCTATGGATATTTTAAAGATTATACGCCTGACAACCAACAGATAGAAGAAATAACTAATAATATTAATAACTTAATTAAAAATAGAGCTCCGGTTCAACATAAGAATTTTAATCATACCGAAGCAATTAATTATTTTCAAAAAATTGGGCGAAAAGACATTATAGAGCTTTTTGAATCTAAAAGTAAAAAAAACTCCGGCAGTGATTCACATATTCTGCACATGAACGGGAATGGGGAGCTATTTCTTAATGATATAAGTATTAATTATGATAAGTTGTCAAATTTTAAGCTATTCAAATACAAAAAAGGTTTTTTCCTTATTGCCGACACTGATTTATATAACAGGGTTATGCCGGAGCGTCTTGAACTTAGCAAATTCCTGGAGAGATATGATGAAACGGAAAAAACGATGCAACACTTTGGATTATCAACTGTTGCACAAGTTAATGAAGTAATAAAAAAAGGTGAATTATCTGAGTTAATTAAGATATTTGAAGCATATCAATCAAAAAAGATTTCAACTATTGCAGATAATTTCATCAGTCATCCTTCAAAACCGAGGGTTATTTTCATTGCAGGGCCGACATCATCAGGAAAAACAACCACTGCCAATCGTTTAGCCATTGAGTTAAAGGTACTTAAAAAGAAGGTGTTGATATTGTCGCTTGATAATTTTTATTTACCTCACTCTACTATTCCCGTTGATCCTGAAACCGGTCTTCAAAATTTCGAATTAATCACGGCACTCGACTTAAAATTGTTTAATAAAACTATAAATAGCTTGCTTAATAATGAGCCTGTACATTTGCCAAAATATTATTTTGATGGCAAAGGAGCTAAACTCAAGCCTTATCCGACGCAAATAGATGATGAAACATGTATTATTGTAGAAGGCATTCATGGCCTTAACCCAAAGCTATGGCATGATTTTATGGATGTAGAATCATACAGACTATATGTTAGTGCTTTAAACACTCTAAATATACATGATCATTTGCCAATGTCAACATCCGATCAAAGATTTATACGCAGGTTAGTTCGCGACTACATGTTCAGAGGCTACGACATAAATGAAACCATAAAACGTTGGCCTGATGTTATACAAAATGAATACCATTCTATATTTCCTTACCAGGAAAAAGCACATGCTATTTTTAATTCAGCGCTTATATATGAAATTGCAGTTTTTGCTCATTATGCACCATCTATTTTAAAAGCAGAAGATGCAAAATCTGATTATATTGCAGCGCAAATAGAAAGGCTCCAACGCCTTCTTTCACTGTTTATACCTGTTGACCCAAAACATATACCTTTTACTTCTATTCTTAGAGAGTTTATCGGAGGCAGCAGTTTTGATTATTGAGCTGGTCACTAAATTATACGTAATAATGTTGTCTAACTTAATTTTTTCAGGTAATTTGATATATGTAACGGTACGATAAGTATAAAACCATAAGGTTTTTTCTTTAAAAAATCACATTATTCTCCTGATAATATTGATTATAAGGGTTAGCAAAATACTAAGCAATAAAAAAGAAACAATTGGCAAATAAACAGTTATATTATCTCTTTTAAACTTAATGTCGCCCGGCAAATTTCCAAACCAATGTAGTTTGTCAGATAAAAGCCAAACAACCAATCCGGTTATTATCAATAACCCTCCGGCAATAATTAGTATTTTGGCTATACCCTGCATATCTAAAAATAGAAAAGCTTATTAATCCTGATTCATAAACCCTTGATCTTTCAATACTTTAAGTAGTACTTTACTGAAATGGACATTGTCTTCCTTTTTATAGCGATTATACACAAATATTTGTGCAAGATTATCAACCTGATTTTCTTCTATCAGTTCTTTAGTAAGAGGTAAACTTTCTTTGTAGCGATATATACTGTCAATATCTTCGCTTGAATAATCTTTATATTTTTCATTATGAATTACACTCGCCATTGGCAGCCTATCAACCTGTGAAGGTTCTTCGTCTGGATAACCCACTACTATATTAGTCACAGGAATAACACCTTTTGGCAAATCAAAAAAATTGATAAGCTTATCAGCCTGATAAATCGTCGGTCCGAGATAACAAATCCCCAGTCCCTCAGATTCGGCAGCAACACATACATTTTGAGCAACCAGTAATGCATCTATGGCTGCAGTAAAAAATGAAAGAAAATTATCATAACCCGGCTCAGCGTTCCTCTGCTTGCACCATTTATTGAACCGATTAAAATCTGCACAAAACGTAAGTGATACCGGGGCTTCTTCAACCATCTTCTGGTTGAATTGTAGTTTACACAACTCTTTTCGCCTTTCACGATCTTTAGTTATAATTATACTATAAACCTGCATATTACCAGTTGTAGAAGCCCTTACACCTGCTTCCAGGATACGACTTAAAACATTGTCCGGAATGCTGTCATTTTTATATTTTCGTATTGTTTTATGATTCAATAATGTTTCTATTGTTTTATTCATAGGTTATTAATTTAAATTTGATATTAGTTAATTCTGTGACAAAATTATTAATATAGCCTGAACAATTTATAATTATTTTTAAGTGGGCACAAAATTTGCATTTATTAATAAAAATAAGATCCAGTTACTAAAAAAATAATGCTAAACTTCAAAAATAATTTTTAGTTATCAAAGCTAAGGGCAATTTAACCTTATTTCCAAAATCTTAAAAGCAAAATTTCTGAAAAGAAAAATAACAGAGCCAGTATCAGGCACAACTGCCACAACTCTCTTCCCATGGTGAATCTCTCAAAAGCTTTTTCAAATGAAACATCAGAAACATCCAATGCATTTATGCCTTCCATTTGGTAGTTTTTAATTATTTCCTCCAGATCACTAGCATTATACGACTCAAGTTCAGATTCACGACGATCGTAATTAAAAGAAACGCCTTTAATGAGTTTATCATCGCTGTAGAGCTGATAGTTACCTGCTTCATCTATTTGATTATGTGTATATAAGCTATTTCGGTTGTTAATTCTCCTAACTTCCGGAATAACCTCAACATCATCTCCTGTTATTTGGTAGACAGGATCTTTGGTAGATTGTCCTCCTCTTATTTTAATCGGCATGTTTTTTCCGATTACTTTATATGGCTCAGTCTGGGGAACACTATACAATGCTGTATTATACAAAGTAGGGACAAACAAGGTATGCAAATGAAAATCGCTGTAATCATCATCCAAAGGCACAGCCGACAAATATACAGTTCCATTACCGGAAGGCTGTGATGAAAAAAAGTTGTTACCGTTTTGTAACTGCAACAAATAATCTTCGGCTGCATAAAATGTACTGCTAATTGCATAATGTTTTTCGGCTTCAGGCAGGTCAACATCTTCGGGCTCTTCTTCAAATACGCCATGATATATTTGATGTAAATGATTTATTGAAGAAACCCTCTGTGATGTTGTATCTAACAATGTGTAATGATTAACCTCCATAGACGTCAAAAACTCCCTGTATGAATCAAAATCAATATTTCCGCCCGGAAATACCACAAGGTTCCCGCCTTCTTCAACAAACCTCGTTATTTCCATTTGCATACCCGAAGAAATAGACTTTAAACCATTCAAAATAATAATATCAGCATTTTGAAACTCTGAATAATCTATATCCATTAGTGACATGTTGCGATACGAAAAAGATTCTTCATCCTCAAAAAGAGCATTCAAATAGCTGCTTTCAACCCTCTGGTTAACAACCAAAACCGGAATGTTGTCAGTTACATCAAAACTAAAATACATTTTATCATCGAAAACCACAGGGTGATCTACTATTTCAACATAGCCCTGCTGAACACCCCTGTTATTAATATTATATGAAAGCTTTTTTTCAAGTGTTTCACCTGGTTGTATATCAAAGCTGGCAACAGATCGAAGCTCATCATTTACATATAGCCTCAGGGGCTGGTTTTCAAGCACCTGCTTACCATCATTAGTTATTTTTACGTTTATCTCAACAGGTTGATTAAAAAGCTTTACAGGGCTTTCAAACCATAAAGAATCAATATAAATATTATCATCACGTTGAGCATCAATAGGAATAAAATAAGCAGACAAACCGGTGTCGACTTCAAAATTTTCAAAATCACTGATGTTTTTTTGAAAATCACTTAACATAAAAACATGATTGTTTTCAGATGCAGAATTTTTTAACATCTCTTCCTGCCTTCGATAAACCTGCGAAAGCTTTCTTACTATAGGTGATACTTCAACCTCGTTCACAAGACTTTTAAAATCTTCGCGACTAACAAGTCGCTGATGTTTTCCCTTAAAATCATTAGTAAGTAAATGAAATTCATTGGTAGCAGGAAACTGCTCAGCTATATCGACAGCCATCCTTTTTGCTTCATCTATAAGCCTGCCCCTGCCAGACAGAGCCTCCATACTGAAAGAATTATCAATATATATACTAACAATATTTTTCTCTTCACTGATCCTGGCCTCTTCATAAGGAATATACGGACGGGCAAAAGCCAATACCAAAAATATCACAGCTAAAATCCTGGCTAATAATACCAATAAATTTTTGAGCTTAGATTGTTTTTTCTTTTCTTCGCTCAACTCGCGCAAAAAAAGAATATTTGAAAACAAAACTTTTCGCAATCGCCTGAAATTAAAAAGATGAATTATTACAGGAATTGATATTGCCAAAAATGCCAAAAGAAAAAAAGGATTTACAAAGCTCATGCATCAATTTTTTTTGTATCTCATTACCTATAACCGTTCAAAAATAATGTTTATTATATTAAAAAGAACACCTGTAAGAAAAAATATCGCAAAGTTTTAAATTTAAGTTATTTGTGATAAATATAACAAGTATTTCCTAACATTAAAAAATGACACTTTTAACATTTTTTTGATTTTCTAATAATAGACTAATTTTTTGACTCTATAACACTTCTAAATAAAATAAGTGCTAAAGGCTGCATTGCAAATCCTTTAGCACTTTACATGTGGTTTGTAACAAAATAGTATGATAAATTTAACCAGCTTTTTTATAAGGGTACAGTTTAAAATAGTTGTATCTACCTTGTTATTTGAACGCTCTTATTTATTACTTTTTCTTTAGTTTGAATTTGCAAAAAGTAAATGCCCGGTAAAAAAGATTTTACATTAATCTTTGCATTATTGCTATCAACAATAATGCTTTTTATTACTTGACCGTTAATATTTATCAATCTAATTTGATTGATCTTTTCATTTGACTCAACGTAAAATTTATTTTGTGTAGGATTAGAGAATACAAGTAACTTATTTATTCCATGATCCTTAGTTGATGTAACATCTTCAAATTTGGCCTTATAACTAACATCATCAGCCGGCATAGTAACATTGGCCGTTGCAGCATTAGAATCATCCAGATATTCTGTGTCGCCCGTCCATTCAATAAAAGCCCATCCTTCATGCGCTTCAGCTGTTATTTCAACTACTTCTTCAAAATGGTATTCACCCTCACCATTAACATTGCCCCCATTTTCCGGATTGGCGGTAAGTGAAAGGGTATATGATATTTG
>PUKZ01000187.1 GCA_003550725.1 Bacteroidales bacterium
AATAAAATCATCCGTTCATTTTAGCCTTGAAGATATCGAAGAGGATGCTAATTTTGCCAAGTCGGTAAATGGTTGAGCCACCAAAAAACCCCAATTGTCAGAACAAGTCTTAGCTATTACACCTTACTAGCCATAGGACATACACGATATTGCCTGCAGTTTTTCATTTCAATCTTTAGAATTCATCCATCTCAAAAAACTGTCCGCCACTAATCTTCTTATCAATTCTATTGTCATCCAAAGATATAGATAAGTGCAATTCAATGTTGTCTTTAATGAATGATGAGTAGACTTCAATTTCTCCAATTTTCCTAAAAGTATTCGGTAGAATAACCATGCGCTGTGAATTAATTACGAATTCATTATCATTCAAAGTAATCTTATAATCTTGTTCATTGGTAAAATACAGTTCAAATGCATTTTTATCCGAGTGAATTTTTGGTTCAGGAATTAAATAGGATGCAGCATATTTGTCCCCATATATTATTAAATCACAATACTTTACTGCTTTTTGACCTACATTGACTGCTCTTATGTCAAACAAAACTTTCAAGTGAGGCATTTTAGAAATAAGTTTAAAGTCTTTGTGGTCGCCACTTGGGTAAAACTGGATTTTTACATTAGATTTAGTTTGCCTATTAATTACATCTTTAATCTCCCAATCCACCATTTCAGTTGCGAGAAAATTATATCTACGATAATATTTGTTATTGTATGCCTGATGAGCAGTGTCACTTTTGGGTATATCAACTACATAAACAACCTTGTTTTCTTTCGGGTCTCCGATTGTTATAGGGGTAATCTTTATGCCATGGATCCGTGGAGAAATTCTCGAGTTTATGATTTGTTCAAGGGTTTCCTTGGAAAAAATGCTCCGGTCGATTGGGTCTATTTTTTCGGGGAGAAAAGTAGTTCCCGATTTGTACTCACTCACTCCGTAGATAATTGTTCCACCGTCTGAATTTGCAAAAGAAGAAACGTCTTTTGATATTTCCGTTTTTTTCCTTTCAGATGTCTCTAAAGAACCTGCGGCTTTGTAATCAAGATATAAACTCTCTTCGACTTTTTTTTCAATATATTCGTTTAATTTGTCTATATTCCACATGCTTACAGTCATTATTGTTAGATAGCATAAAATTGCAGGCAACGATTCAGATATTTATAATGCAGGCAGCTTGCGGAATATGTTACTGTCCCCTGAGATAAAAGCTTTAGCGGAACATAAACTTCAACTACACACATATATACCTGTTTTGTATTCAGCATATTGCATGCCGTAGTTATTATTCAATCTTTTCATATTTGTCTTTGTTTTTTATCATTTTACATCTGTTAATATAATTTCCTTTGAACTCTAATAATCTCAATAAAATCATCTCTACATACCAAATTCCCAAATGCAAAGCTTCAATTTTTGCATTTGATTCAATCTCCTTTAATGCTTTCCGTTTTTTTGAACTTGGGTGTACTATATGATTCCTGATTCTCGTAAAGGATTCAGGTCCATTTACTATATTATTTTGTTTTGCGTACTTAATAAGTGAATCAAAGTCATCTGGGATTTCATTTTTTATCGAAAAATGCGACAGAATAAAGTTTATTTTAGATTTGGCAGATAAGCTTTCAGTATCGTTTGGATTCACGTACTTAAATTTTTCCACAATTAACCAATGAAATAGCAATTCAAGACCATTTTGCAGCAGAACTATTGAACCTTCAATAAAAGCACTATTTGAGTTTGCTTCAGTATACCAATGTAAGATAGTTTTTAAAGAATCTCTATCATCAGGGTTTTTCCATATCTCGCTAAAATTTTTCCACATTCTTTCTATGCCATTGTTAGTTTGGCTGGATGCCCAGCTAATTACTTCTTTATAAGGGTCGTTATGGTAAGGTGAAAAAAGTGCCCATGTTTTTTGTCCATCATTAAATCCAGTTCGAAATAATGGGAAACATCTGCGACCATTTATGAATAGCAAATAGTAGGAAAATGAATCTAAAATGTCTTGTGATAACTGAAATGTTAATTTTTTACTCCTATACAATTTAAGTTGTCCCGTATAAAAAAGTTGATATCCACCTATGTCTGAAAGTTTGGGCTTCAACTTAATAGCATCCGGAGACTTATCGATAATGATTTCAGCATCAAAATTTTTAAATGTTAAACGATTTCTATAGGCTGCATTTTCTGTTCTAACAGGACCCCCAAAAAGATCTTTCAAATTTGCAATTTCAAATCGAACAATATCTGAAGTTTTTAATTTGTCTCCAATAATTATATTCGGCGGTAATTTGCAAATAATATTGTATTCTTCAAATTTTCTAAGTTTATAAATTATCCCTTTTAAGGTTAAATTGTATTGTGGCAAAGATATTTCAACCCTAATATCATTTTCTAATGGACCACACCATGAATAATTAAAGTCATCGCCTAATTTTCCTTTGAAGCCAACACTAAGCCTTGGTATCCATTGAAAAAAAAGGAACCCTTTACTTGTAAAGGTCTTATCTTTCCATTTTAAAAAATACTCTCCTTCTTGCAAAATGATTATGTCATTTGGATTACTCATTTTGTAAATAGGAGCTAATATTTTAGGAAAATCTTTAAGGCTCATTATTAGTTATTTATTTTCATCGGTCTTTTTCTATAGCATGCAGCTCGTTAAAAAAATGCAAAAGGTGCTTTTTGTGCTTATAAAAAAATGACGTATATTTTTCTGTTTCGGAGATTTATATCTGCAAGATAGGATTTTTTAAATCATAAACAAAAGTATGGCTTTTTTCAGTAGGACATTTTGATATAACAACCCCCCAAAAGACCAAGCAAAACTAGCCGGTTGTAACTGAATAAATATATGTTCGATTTTCGGAAAATAAGAATGTAGTAATTTTGAACTCAGTGTACCAGGTATTCAATTTACTGAAACCCATGTTCCAATATGTTTATGAAAAGTTCGATAAACGCTCCAGGAGTCGATGAAAAACAGAATTAACAAGTTTCAGGATGATCTATTTCATAGGAAAGCAGGGTACATCGTGAATCACTCCGAAGGGAATGATCTGAAAGCTACCAGTTACCGTACAACATTATTACAAAGCAAGTATATCTGTATGGACGGCTATATATACTGCAATAATAGCCAATATAAAAACAAAGGCTTGCCGTTTGGCAACACTTTAACAAGTCCAGGACATTGAGAGAAAATGACTCAACTCAACTGTCAGCCAAAGTTTGAACTATTACTATTACAAATTATCTGCGAATCTTTTCCGCATATTCAATAATTGCTCCGGCTACATTCTCTCCGGTGATCTTCTCAATACCCTTCAGGCTGCCATTGCCGTTGGCTTCGATCACGTAAGTATGATCTGATTTGCTGCATACCATCATATCCACAGCGCAAACGCCTTCCAGGCAAACGGCCCTGGCAGCATTTACTGCAAGTTGCTGCTGATCATCAGACAAGTCCACTTTTTCGCCTGACCGGCTAAGGCTGTAGTTGCTTCTGAAATCTTCATCCAAAGCAAAACGCCTGTAGGCACCTACCACCTTCTCATCCACGACATAGGCTCTTATGTCGCTGGAAGGTTTGCCAGAATCAATAAACTCCTGCAGTAACAAGGATACTCCCAGCTTTGAGAATGCACCCAGGGTAGTGCTGGCAGAGAGCGCATCATTCAGGATAAACACCCCTTGTCCCTGACTTCCCGCGAGGGTTTTGGCTACAATGGGGAATCCACCAAGTTTGTCCACAATCCATCCAAAGTCCTGGGGTTTGTAAGCAAAAATGCTTTTTGTGGTTCTTAACTTACTTTGGCTGAAAGCCTGGGCTGACAAGAATTTGTTTGAGGCAATCCGCAAACCCATGCTCCAGGAAGTTGAAGGGA
>PUKZ01000190.1 GCA_003550725.1 Bacteroidales bacterium
TATCAATCGGTCTAAATGGCTTAAAATAGAAAAACAATCCGTAACCAATCAATCCAAAAATCAGAGTCAATATGATGTATTTACTTTTCATGCAGGGCACTATCTATATGGCGTACAACGGCCACGCATATATTTCAGTGCAGGGTTGCGGGCTTCGTTATTGTCCACCGCTACAAAAGATAATGCGGGAGACATAGGCTAAATACAATACATTGCCCTGCATTGAATATATGCGAATGTTATCGGCTGCCCTGTTTTCTTAAATTTTTGTTCCGTCAAAGATTTTATCAAAAATATGAGTTAGGTCAACATCTAAATTCCCGTTGTAGTTCTTATGGGGAATATTTAATTTTTCCAATGCTTTTTTAAATCTTTTATAACCATCCTCTGACCTCAATTCAACCCAGTTAATATTTAAATGGTCAAGTTGATTTTTGTTTTGTTGTGATAGTTTATCTGCTATAAAAACATTTGTTTCTCGTGCGATAACAGCATCTGCACTTTCAGGATTACCTCTTCCCATTAATTTTACTTCACATAAAAATTCATCATTTTCTTTAAGTAAATAAAAATCTATCTCTCTATGAAAACCTTTGCTACCATCTCTTTTAAATTTAGCCTTATAATTTTTCTCATTAACTGAATATAAATTGCATAATGTTAACATCAATGGAGCTTCAACTCTTTTGCCTGCTGTACTCCAAAGTCCACCGCGAAGTTCTGCACGTTTTACAGCGAGTGTGTTAATTACAATCAAACTTTCACTGACGTTTAAGTCAACCGATACACCTTTAAACTTTATAGTTAGTGTTAAGTCAAGCTCTTGCTCTGTTTCAACTAATTCTTTTATGCTATTATAAAGCGTATCATAATGTTCATTCGAAGCATCAATAACAATTTCTTTCGTCGAGGAATTGAACATATTATGAATAGTTTTCTTGTTCAATCCACTATTGATTGCAATTTCTTTTGCTGGCAAATCAGGATTTAAAAATGCTTCTTTATACCAGTCGGTAGTGATACTTTTGCTTTGAAGTTTCGCATCAACAATTTTCTTAAAAAAGTCAATGGCAAATTGTAAAAATTCTGCATTTATAAGAGTTACTATTTCAATTCTGTAATCATCTCCCTTAAGCAATTTGCGAATTATGTTTTTTGCAACTTGTTCTGTTAGTGTCATTTTATTGTTTGTTGAAATTCAGTTAATGATAAGAATTTTGTAGGTCGTTTGTCAAACATTTCATTTGACTTTTTAGATTTCATATAATTAAAATAATTGTCATCTTTTTCTGTCAAAAAGAAATATCTGTCTAAACTTTTAGCTGTTTTTCCAACAGTTCCGCTACCACTAAATGGGTCAAACACTAAATCGCCCATAAAAGAATAATATTTAATCACACGCTTGCAAAGCTCAACAGGAAAAACTGCAGAATGAATCTTATCAAAGCAAGGGTCTATTTTCCAAACATTTGTTGTTTCAAATCCATCTTTTACCTTACTTTCTTTAACTGTTTTCCAATCATATTGCCTGATATTCCAGTCTAAAAGTTTTTCTGTTGATTTTCTATACACCATCAAATATTCAGTAATAGTATTTGGTTTATACCCAAGTGGTTTTCTGTGCTGTTGAAAACCACCCACTCGATTTTTTACTGATGCTTCTGGTTTCATCCATACAATATCATCAATAAATTCCCAACCCATTTCTACTAAAAATGGATGAATGTCAAAAGGTATAGGATATCGTTTACTCGAATGCTGCCTACTAATACGAGGTATGATTATTGGGGAAGTATTAAGAATAAAAAATCTACCTTCTTTTGTAATACGGTAAACTTCTTTAAAAACTTCAGCAAGAAATCCCAAATAATCTTTATAACTAGGATAAATTGAATAATCTCTGGCATTATAATAAGGAGGTGAAGTAAAAGTTAAATGAACACTTTCATCCTTTAAAAGCTTCATTACTTCAATTGTATCTCCATTAACAACAACATTTTTCAAATAATCATAACTTTCAGTATGAGGTTGATTTGTCTTTGATTTAATTGACTGTTCAGCAAAAAACTCTTTGTAAATAACAGTCCTAACCATCTCATTAGGATGATTGATTAGAGATTTTAATTGTTCATAGACTTCGTTGTCAGATTTAAAAATTAAAAGTCCTCTAATTGCCTGAGAAACTATTTTAGGGTCATTATCTTTCAAAATTTCAAGTAAAACTTTTTTAGTATTTGGGTTTCTCATTCGTCCAATTGAAGAAACCGCTTCCCGTCTTACAGTTGTATCTATATCATTAATAGCTACATTTTTCAAAGTGTTTAAATAATTTCCATTATTTAGTTTTCCTAAGTTTTTTACAGTCCAAAATCTTATTTGTTTGTTTTTGCTTTCCAATAAGTCAGGTAACCAACTGCCGTCAAAATCCTTTGGTAGTTGTCCTAAGTTTTCAAGTATGTTAAGCAAGTAAGCATTATTTCTCTTGTTTTCAAATACAAGTTGTTTGAAAACTCCATTATTGTCTTTTTTTAATTCTTTTATTTTTTGTTTTGAAAGCATTTTGTTGTTCTTAAGTTAAGTTTTGTCAAAAATACAAAAATTATAAAGCCGGTTTTCTCGAAAAAACAATTGAGTTATTCACAAAAGGTTGTTCAAGTTTAGGGTTGCCGATAACGTTCCTGCTATACCTGCAGTTGCGGATTACGGGCTGCTAAACTATCCCCCGATACGAAAGATAACGCGAAGCAGAAAACCCGAAACCTGCACTGCACCCGCAATTGCCAGGTATAGCATGTTGGGCACAGTAATTAAAACCATATGTTTATTTTTTCTTTATGCATTTATTTATGGCAACTCTTAAGCCTAAAGATTTTAAAATGGGCAAAGTTATTATTTGCGATGGTATCAACTTATCTGATTTCTTTACTTCAAAAAGAATATATTCACTGTCATTAAAGATTAATAAGTCTGGCCAACCTGAAAAATCAGTCATATTCTGATTAAGTTTCTCGAATATCTTTTTGAAATTTTCTCGGGTAAAAACACGCATAAATAAAAGAACTTCTTCAATATCATATTCAGGAAAATGTTCTTGTACCCCAATATTCATTTCACCACCTAATCTCTTGAAGCTTGATTGTCTCTGGATTGAATTGTTGATTTTAAAATGCTCGATAAATAGTTCTTCATCAACGGTTTCGATAGTTTGAATTATTTCATGATAAAATGGCTCAGAAAACTCAGTGTTCAAAATGACCGAACCTATAAACTTAATGCGTAATTCATCTATAAAACGAAAAAATGGAATTGATTTTGGGTATAAAGCACACAATATGAAAACTTTAATTATTTCAAAAATCAGATGTCCTTCTGAATAGAACCCAGAATATCCATTTTTTTTGTAATAATCTAAAACATTGATTTCTGTTTTTTGATGATTATTGTCACAAGGACTAATTCTTGTTAAATCCAAATCTAAAATTTTACATTGCTTATCAAGGCTAAGTAACGAAATAGCAAGCACTCTACCTTGTTCGGACAATTTATTCTCTGTTTCCTTGAGTAGGTTCCTTTTTCTTAATGCGCTTATAGTTTTTATTGGAGTATTTTCGTTCTCTTCAATAATATTTTTCAACCCTTCCTTCATTGTTTTGCTTAAAGTTTTAAGCAGGTATTCGTATTTTCTTGAAACGGGTGGCTGATAAGGTTGCCTTTGGGTATGATTATTAAGGTTATAGTTACCGTAAAAGCCATTTTTAAAAAAGACTGTCTCCCATTCTTTACGTTTTTTTAAATATGTTTCTATATCGTCTGTCATTTTTAAGTGTACTTTGGGGAATATTATTGTGCCCAACGGTCCTGGTATAGCCACAGTAGCGGA
>PUKZ01000188.1 GCA_003550725.1 Bacteroidales bacterium
CGACAAGCGATGACACCGCAGACGATACAACAGAAGACGACACAACCGAAGAACAAGGCCTCGACATCGACTTCACATGGGAAGACATCGAACAAGCAGAACTCGACCACTACGAAAGCGCCACATTCTCCGATAGAGCGATAGATGCGGCAAATAAAACAAGGATAGAGAACGCAGACCTACTAGACTACGACGAATTCCAAGAGGTTATTCTTACAACTTTCAACGAGATGATAGATGAACTAGACAAAGTAGACCCAGACACTAACTCATCCACAATGGTAAGTAGTGCTTCTCCCGCAATGAACATTATACTAAATGACGTGCTGTCAGACAACGAAGCATACCAAGAAGAAGGCCTTCAAATCAAAATGATGCCGTTAACCAATGACGGCCACGGATACACACAAGTCGCATCCACACACCACCCACTAACCACCGTCGACTCAAACGCAGAAGCCGTAGGCAAACCAGAAGAAAGACCTCTAGAAGAACAAAGAAACGTAGAAGTAAGAGACCCCATCTCACGCTTCGTCGACCAAGACTTCGAAGATGTTGATGAATTTGATCAAGGCTCTTATCAAGGAATTGTCCTAGGAACCTATTCAAAAGGAACAGATAGCAGTAGAAATATTGGTATTGATTCTGAGGTAATTGATGAATACCATGATGAAGTTATTTTCGGAGATGAGAGAGAATTAATTTTCGAGGCGATTAGGCCTGCAATTGGAACTATGAGACTTCTACTTGATGAAGAGTATACGGATAAAGAAGCATTAATGATTACATCAAGTCCTTCAGACCTGCCTAAAATAGACGATTATGAAGACCTTAATCAATATGGAGAAGAACTCTGGGAAAATCATCTTGAGAAATATGATGATAGAGATGAGTTGATTGAACAAGCTTTCAACCCATAACCTCTATCTCAATTTTCAGGGAATTCGCGGTCGTCTAGATCGAATCTGTCTGCGACCGCATCCCATTCACTGCTGTACTGGCTTTGATGCAGTGCGATAACGTCTTCTGACCATGGTCAAGCCGGTGATGAGACGGTCTCGGAGATGTTAGATAGAGCAATAAAAGACATACAGGACGATTTCGAGGCTGCTGAGACGACAATCGAACAGCCTGAGGAAGTATATCAGTGGCTAATCGAGTACACGGTGATCGAGAAATACTACAATGAGACGCAATAGAAATCAAGAGCTCACTGAACTGTTCATTGAGTTCTACGAAGATATGACTGAAGATCAGCTCAAACGAAAACTCCGACGTATTGAACAGGGGACAACAGGTGGAAATCCACACAATATTGGGATGGCAACGTTCGAGTTTCTTGCTGGTGCCAGTACTGATCAAACCGAGCGAGACATCAAGCAAGTACTCGCTGACACATTCCCTCACAGCAAACTTCCCGGGGCGTTTTCCGAAGAGTGGGATGGTCAGTGAGTCAATTCTTATCAGACCCGAGTGTGGTTTTCACCACCAACCGATAGCTACGCCGTAGATTTACCATCCCAGCCAACATTGTAGCTACAGATGGATCGAGTCGTCTACTATCATCATCCGCAGGCCGAGAATTTTTCTCTGAAGTACAGTTCGGCCTCGCTTTCGGAACTGCTGTCTCGGCAAGAAGACTTGGACGGCGAGACGAAGCTCATGGAATACTCGTTCGACACGCCAATCCACGTACTCTATGAAGCAGACACAGAAATCAAAGTTGCCGAGGATATCGACTACAACAATGAGTGGTTGAGTGAGCGAATCGCTGCACTTGATCGTGAGGGACAAGTCATTGCGTTCCGATTGGTTGAGCTGCTCGAAGCCGCAGTGGATGTTCGCGATGAGGACGAGTTCCGACTCTACAAAGAATTCGAACCCGAAAAAATCCAGCAGGCCGTCGACCATGTCTCCTGGGGGACGCCACTTCCACAGGTGGCTGGCGAATTGATGTCGAATCTCATTCTCCGGCACTCACTGCCGAATGCGAATCATCGAACGGGAATCGCTATGCTTCAATTCTGTATCGAGAGCGTAGATCCTGATTTTGAGATGCCACGAACTCACGTCGACGACACCATGTGGCGTCAGTGGGTTGATCCCTACATTATCGACTCAAAACGCCTCATCACCGTTCGACGGAATAACATCCGCTTCAAGCAGCTCGAGGAGTTGGGCGTTGATGGTGTCGAACGGAAGGATGGGATTCAGATTCGACTGTCAGAGTTCGATCTGGATATGCACTGGCGAGAGGCTCTCTCAGCGTATGCAGGTCGACACGAACACCAGTGTCGAGAATTCGCTCAGGCTGTTTTAGAGCGTGCGGAACGGGAGGATCTGTGTGATCGACAGGGGCCGACAAAACAAGAGTTCATCACGTATCTGGAGACCGGGCTCGTCGAACGGGACTTCAGAGAACTGTTCTGATCAGTCACGGAGTTCTGCGACAGACTCCCCGACCTCACGAACGTGTTCACTCCGCTCGAGGTCAAGTTCCTCAGCGAGGTAGTCAACCGTTTCTTCAAGGGTCATATTCGAATACAGCTTGGCGAGTGGTATAAATGTAGTGCTGGACGTTCTTGGCCTTCCACAGCTATTACACCCAGTCGAGCGTCAACTCGATGCCCCACCGACTCGCCGAAGACGGAGCCGATCAGTTATTCGACTCTGTAAAGCGTCAACCATGAACTTGTCAGTTTTAGACCATCAGTTCATTTGTCTCAGATGGAAATACGAAGCTGACGAACAGGGCTCCAGCAGTCGAAGTAGGTATCTTCAGGACTGGATCCGCGAGGCGCGAGCACTGCGAGCGCAGGGTTTTCTCGCACCCCAGCAAAGCGAACAGACGGTCCAATCGTTGGAGCAGACGATTCACCAACTCAGGGCGCGAATTGAGCACCTACAGAAAAAGCAGCGCGGACGAACAGACGTCGACGACGAAGCATTCCTCCTACGCGAGTGACCACCACGCCAAAACCGTTGGACCAACTAACCGACGAGATCAGGGAAAGCGATTTTCTACGGCAACTGATCAGGCGGCGTGTGGAATCACAACTGATGTAGTTGGCGACGACAACCGACGTTGGATTCGACTCAGAAAACGGGTGGTATCTCGCGCAGCCAAACCCGTAGCTGAGGGTCGAATGCGTGTACAGGGTTCGCTGTCTTCCTTGTTGGCACACCGCACATGTAACATTATTATATATTCGCCTCTGCAATACCCAGTAATCACAGGAGTAGCGGAGATGAATTCAGGCGAGAACGACTTCGATAGACGCAAATTCCTAAAAGCCGCAGCAGCCGCCGGAGCAACCGGAGCAATAGCAGGATGCACAGACCTAGGAGACGAAGGACCAGGCGAAACAACAGACGACACCTCCTACGACGACAGCATAGATGACACAACAGATGATACGACAAGCGATGACACCGCAGACGATACAACAGAAGACGACACAACCGAAGAACAAGGCCTCGACATCGACTTCACATGGGAAGACATCAAACAAGCAGAACTCGACCACTACGAAAGCGCCACTCGGGTCGAAGAAGCTCTAGAAGTAGCGGATGAAACAAGGATAGAAAACGCAGACTTGCTAGACTACGACGAATTCCAAGACGTACTTCTAACAACAGTCAACGAAATAGTACACCACTTTGGAGAGTCAATGGATCAAGACTCATCAACTACTGCTAGTACTGCAGCTCCAGCAGTAAACCTGATCCTAAACGACTTATTAGAACAAAACGAAAGATATCAAGAAGAAGGCCTTCAAATCAAAATGATGCCGTTAACCAATGACGGCCACGGATACACACAAGTCGCATCCACACACCAC
>PUKZ01000037.1 GCA_003550725.1 Bacteroidales bacterium
ATGCTAAAACAATTTTTGTATATAACATCGTTTTCGAACGCTCACGCATAAACGAAATGATAAGGGATTTTCCCTTTTATGGAGGTGACTTGCAAAGTATCAATGAAAGGCTTGTGGACCTGATCATCCCATTCAAAAGGAAGTACTACCGCACCAAAACCATGAAAGGCTCATCATCAATAAAAAAAGTAATGCCGGCACTATGCCCCGATCTATCTTACGACGAGCTGGAGATAAGCGACGGCATGGCAGCAGGCACTGCTTTCATGAACATGTTTTCCTGTACTGATCAGGAAGTAATCAAAAACACTCGGCAACAACTTCTGGAATACTGCCACCTGGACACGCTGGCAATGGTGAGGATATTGAGGGTGCTGGAGGAGGTGTGAATAATACCGGAAGCTTCCAGTCCCTTCGGGAGTTTATCCCGTTTTTCCACGGGGCTGGAAGTTCCTGCGGCCGGAGGAACTGGTAGCTTCAGACAGGAACTTCCAGCTTCCGTGTAAAAACATTAACTATGTGGATAGCAACCAAAAACTGATTTTTCTCAATTGTGAAAATTGAAAATGAAAACAAATTCTTTATCAGGGCAAGATGTAAAAAGGATTTACTTAACTGCTTTGATGAAGACAGGATCTTTGAATCAATTAATGCAGATTACAGGTACAGGGTAATAGTTTGCAAAAAAGATTTGCATACATTTGTCCTGAACCAGTCTGAAATAGACTATCACAACTTCAAAGACAGCCTATACAAAAGCGGACAGCAAGATAAAAGCACATATTATCAAAAAATCTCTTTATTGTTTTCCTTCCAATTAACCACGCAAACTCTTTAAATACCTGTCAAAGTATTGAACAGACGTGCATCTTGGATGAGCAACTGCAGCCTCTATGGTAAAACCATTATCCAAAAACTTTTTTGCTAGTATAGGTTTTGATGTAAATTTCATAGCTTTTTTTTTATTTCCAGTTCTATTAGCATGTCTTGATAGCATTTGATTTATTTTATGGTGTGGGTCATTTTCAGCTTCAGGATTATCGTTTTCGTTGAAAGGACGATGTTTGCCTATTCTCAAAATACCTTTTAGAGTTGCTGTATCTGCTAACAACCATGATTCACTCATTCTTTTAGCTACAATAATTTTGTGATAATCATTCAGATTCTCGTCTCCGTATCTTTCAAGTACTTCTAAAAAGCATGGAGATTGCTCCATATCGGCCAGTATTACAACTCTTTCAGCCCCTTTCCCTATTAAAATATTCGAATAGGCTGATATCTTATTTCTTTTGTATTTAAACTCTCCAACACTTCTTAAACCAATTGAATCAAGATATTTTTTAAAAATGTCAGATTTAATAATAACTTCTTCAGTTTCTCCGTCATAAATAAAGCCAATCCTTTCTACCATGGCAATCCTCCTTCAAGGATGTTATTCAGCCATGCTTCATCCATTGTAATTCCCTCATTAAAGTCGTCATCATTAAACTGTTTCAGCTCGGTATTACCATTAATTTTATCAACTATTACCAATTCGCTTGGTTTTAGGAAGGAGACAAGCGTTTGTGAATGAGTAATTAACCAAATGTAATGATTCTCAGTCCTGCATATTTCTCTAAATAGTTTAACAAATTGTTCAGTGATTTTGGGGTTTAATCCATTTTCCGGCTCTTCAATACACAGGAATTGCTGTTCGTCTGATTGATATAACAATGTAAGCATTGCGACGATATGATAGGTCCCATCGGAGATCAGCTTCCCTTTGAAAGGATGTCTACTGCCTTTTTCAAAAAGAACAATCTCTTCCTCACCTGAAAAGGGATCGGGCTTCACGTCAATGTCTTTTAATCCTGGTACAAATAATTGAAGATAGTCAAGGATATCTTCTTTTTTATCAACATCCTTTATGATGTTCTTTAATATAAAGCTCAGATTCGAAGCATCAAAAGCAAGTTTGTTAGCTGAACGCAACCCGGGAATTTCATTTTTACCTCCTCCCAGGTAAATCCGCAAAAACGAATCTATGTATTGCTGTCTGACTTTTTCACTGACCGGTTCATTTTTATTTAACGTTTTTCCATTATAAGCAAGGGAAAAGGTAATATCATCATCACATTCAACAGAAACACTAAAATCATTGTTACCTTCATCCTGGTGTGCAAAATTTATTACTTGATTTTCACCACCAAAAAGATCAAAGACCTCTCTTCCCTTTATTTTTAGTGATTGAGTCATAAAATCCAAAGCTTCAAAAACATTGGATTTTCCACTGGAATTGGGTCCGGCAAACACCAAAAAATTTGAAGGGTTCTGCAACCTGATGTTTACAAGTGATTTGTAATTCCTGATTGTAAGATTATTGATTTTGATTTTATAGTTGTCAGATTCAACTTTTTCAATATAGGTATCAAATGTTTCTTCGTTTATGTTTTTTTCCAGCTTGCTTTTCGACCAGTTTTGACGAAGCGCTGTTTTTAGATAATATTCTGTATCCTTTATATCTCCTATCTTTAATAATAGAAGGTTTTTCGTCCAATCAAGTTTTTTTGCGTGCTCATATAGTTCATTGTAATTTCTATATTTTTTGTAAAAATTCTGCATATTACGAAGCGAAGCAACAGAATATCCTTCTTTATACTTATCATTAAGATCTTTTGAAAGTGACTCTATCAACTTTTGACCCCGTAATTCTTTCTGATTACTTTTTATAATTCTTCCTATTTCATAATTTCGCTCAATAAGATTTTGCTTGAAACTTTCTATGAGTTGTATTATTCTCTGAAGAATTTCCTGGTATTTTTCCTCTTCTGATTTTTTGAACATGATTAATATCTTTAAGATTTCTTTAAAACCGGTTAGTGTCTCTATCCAAATTTAATAAAAAAACTATTTGCAAATGATCAATAAATTCATTACCATCTCATCTTCAATCAATAACGCAATCATCAGATAATTCATCACTTCCAATCTGGTTAGCGACTCTAACCAGAACTAAACAATTTCCACAATATACATCATTATTGTTATGTTGATGAACAACCTAATTTTTTCCTCATTGAAAACTTTTATTACCCATCCTGTTAGTACCTCTAACCAAATAATCACTTATTTTACTTATACAAACTACACCAAAAGCACTAACGCTCTCTTTATCAATACCATGATTCTTTACATTATTTATCATCTTGTTCAAATCTGTTAGAGACTCCAACCACTTTATTACTTCTATACACATTTCATTATTCATCCTTCCCATTCTCCAACTCCTTACCCATAAGGTACTTGATATCATAATTGATGATGAAATCCAACTCCTCCTCGGTGAAAATAAAATTTAATGGTTATAATGTGTTAATTTTGAAATACAAATATAATTATTACTGTGTTAAAAATAGATTATAAAGTTTTTTACCCGAAAGTTTCCATCCTCCTGTCCTACGCAACCCTTTGTCACCACCAAACCTTATCTTCACATAAAACCCAAACACAACAACTATGCTTATCGAAAACTACACATACAAACCAAAAGCTTACGACATTGAAGGCTTACACAAGGAATCACGGCAGCTTTTTGTTGTCCCTGACCATATTCAACTTAGCTATATAAAGCAATAAATTCAGTCGGTAGTAACAGACTTAGAAGCTGTTGCATACAAAATAACAAAAAATATATAAAAATTATTTTTGTATATTTCGGATTAATTCCAAAAGGATTAAACAAAGAAGTAAATGAGCTAATGTGGTAAATCATGTTTGAAAAAGGAGCTGCTGATTTTTCATACACAGCAGAAATTGGAGAAACTACCCAAGAAACTACCCAAGAAA
>PUKZ01000029.1 GCA_003550725.1 Bacteroidales bacterium
TTTTTATTTGTATCTTTCATCTCGGAAGTGAGTTTAAAGTGTTTTGTTTATTTTGTTTAATGCCTTAAAGATAAGCATTTTAGCTCACTTCCGTTATTTTTTATTTTAGATTTTTAGGTAATTAAGTAATTTATTGTCCGGCAGCTAAGAACAATTTTACTTTTGTTATATGGTAATACTGTTAATTGTGGTCTTATAAATAATTAATTTGTAATCTATATGATATCATATAATATTTCATACATATCAATCAGGATTACTATTCAATTATAAAACTCTGACTACTTTATTATTAAAATTCTGAATAAGTGACTGTTTTTTAATTATATTTTCAAAGTTGAGGCACAGGAATAAAAGTTATTTTTATTATGAAAGTTTTAGTTACCGGCGCTAATGGTCTTTTGGCCGCCAATATTATTTTTGAATTAATAAAAAGAAATATTCCCGTCAGGGGTATGGTTCGTCGTACCAGCAATACAAAGTCTTTAGAGGGTTTGGAATTTGAGAAAGTTTACGGGGATATAACCAGCTCGCAAGACGTTGATAAGGCGGTTGAAGGCTGCAATGTTATTATTCATGCAGCTGCTGACACCAATCAACATTACACATCCTTTGAAGATTATTTACCGGCAAATGTATACTCAACCGAGATAATATTGGAAACGGCAAAAAAACATAATGTTGAACGGTTGATATACGTTAGTACTGCCAACACATTTGGATATGGAAGTTATAAAAAACCTGGCACGGAGGACGATTTGCCTTGCTATCCTTTTACCGGTTCAAATTATGCTATTAGCAAACAGGCTTCACAGCACATAATTTTAAAGCATTTGCAAAAAGGTAAACCGGAAGTCGTTGTGGTTAATCCTACTTTTATGATAGGGGCTCGTGATGCTAAACCAAGCTCAGGCAGGCTGGTATTAATTGGCTATAAAAGAAAAGTATTGCCTGTTCCGCCCGGCGGAAAAAATTTTGTACATGTAAGTGATGCCGCAGTAGCAACATGTAATGCCATTGAAAGGGGCAGAAATGGTGAATGTTATCTGTTAGCCGGGGAAAATATGAGCTATGGAGATTTTTTTAAGTTATTAAAGGTAATAACAGGACAAAAAAAGTTATTTGTTAAGATCCCTTCTTCTATTTTATCGTCAACCGGAGTTTGCGGCAGCTTTGTCGCCAAAACAGGTTTGAAGACCCCCGTTAACAGGGTCAATACAAAAATTTTATGTGTGAAAAACTTTTACTCACCTGCCAAAGCAATTAACGAACTGGGCATGCCTCAAACATCTGTAAAAAATGCCATTGAGGATTGCCTAAGCTGGTTTATAGAAAATAATTATATAAGCTGATAAAAAAATGAAGGTCGGTTTTAATCAAATGATAAGTAATTCATCAATAAGTTGTACCTGTCGTTTATGAGATCATCAAAATTGCTTTCTTCCGAAAAAGATGCGGTAATTATGTAATCAAAACGGTTGAATGTTTGTATTATTGGTGATATGTCAATTTTGTTAACTTTAATGGTAATTTCAAACACCTTATTATCTTTATAGGAAGTTATATAGCTGCTGAGAATTTTAGCATCATTAGACTCCACAATTCTTGATATTTCACTTAAAGAATAGTCTATGCTATTGACCTGAATTACAATAATGCCTCCCGGTTGATCAATTGATGCGGTTTGAGAAATTTTTTCTATTATACCAAATAATGTTATACATCCCAAATAATTAAAGTTATTATCAAGTACTGGTAAAAGTGTAAGTTTTTGATCAGTAATAATTTTTACAGCATCGTAAAAATGCTGATATTGCATAATGTATGGCCTTATAAGCGAAAGTTTATGATTCCCCAATGGTTCATCAGGTTCGTTAAGGTCATATATGTCGGTATCGGAAATAAGACCCAAAAAATTTTTATTGTTCACAATTGGCAGATGCGAAACCCGTAAATCTTCCATCGAGTTTAATGCAGTAATTGCTGTGTCTGATGTTCGCAGGTAAAAAATGGAATCATTTATTAGGCTTTTTGCTAACATAACATTTTAAGTTTTGTTTTGTAATTGTGAAATTATAATTTTTTTGCGAATAATCAGCATTAATTATTAATTGATTTTGAAGGCTGAATGAATATTTTGTTACAACATATCCAAACTCCCTGTTTTATTGATTTTCAGCAGTCTAATATTTTGTTTTATAACCCTGGTATTATTTTGAAGCTGTTTTTACTGCAAGTTGGCCGCATGCTGCATTTACGTCACTTCCCATACTTTTACGGATATTTACTACCAGGTTATATTTTTCAAGTGATTCGATAAACTTTTCGATTTTTTTTGTGGATGGTTTTTTGAAAGGGACATTATCAACAATGTTATATTCAATAATATTGATTTTGGCTGAAAACTTTTTACAAAATTTTGCCAGTTCTATGGCATCTTCTAGCGAATCATTGAAATTTTCAATTAGCAGGTACTCTATTGTTATGGGGTTTTTGGTTGTATTGTAAAAGTTTTTAAGCGATTCGGCCAGGTCGGCGAGCTTATTATTTTTGTTTACCGGCATCAAATAGTTTCGTTTTTTGTCGTTGGCTGTATGAAGTGATACTGCCAGGTTGAATTTCACCTTATCCTGTGCTAGTTTGTTTATCCCGCGTACAAGGCCAACAGTAGATAGAGTAATACGTGAGGGTGACATAGCCAGGGCTTTTTTATTACAGATCAGATTTATGGCTTTTAAAACATTATCATAATTTGCAAGGGGTTCTCCCATGCCCATTAGCACGATGTTGCTAAGGCCGGTGTTGTATTTTTCATGTGAAAGGCCTGTAAGCAAAATTACTTGATCATATATTTCGGAATAGCTAAGGTTTCTGAAAAACCCCATCTGCCCGGTTGCACAAAAACTACAACCGTATGCACATCCAACTTGTGAAGAGATACAAGCTGTTATGCGATTTTTTGCAGGTATCAGTACCCCTTCAACCATCTGATGGTCTTGTAAAATAAAAGCTACCTTGATGGTTTTATCTTTCGCAATTTTATAACTATTGATTTTTGCCGGTTTTATAAAAAAGTTTTTTTTTAATAAGTTGCGTTCATCAATTGAAAGGTTTGTCATTTTATCAAAATCGAGCACATATTTTTTCCATAACCATTCCCAAACCTGTTTGCCTTTAAATGGTTTAGAGCCATGTTTGCTGAAAAATCCTGTCAATTGCTCTTGCGAGAGATTCCGGATATTTTGTTTTTCATTTTTGTTTTGCATATCTGCAAAGTTAATAATAAGTTAGGTTAGGCGCTTTCCTGAAAAATTTTTACTTTTTATTATTTTTTACTTTTTCCTTAGATGAAAAAGTAAACAAAAAATCAAGCCCAAACAATGCTTCCACACGCTCTTAAAAAATGGCGGAAATACAGGCAAAGTAGTGGTTGAAAACAAAGCTTGTTTGGGCGGGCCAACGCACAAGATTTTTATAGTTTTGGAGGTGGATTTATAGTAAAATGGTTTTAAAAATCTTAATAAGTTTAATTTTTTATATCAAAATTGGTTAAAATCGTCCTCCGGCCTTTGGTGAAGGCACCTACAAAACAAGCGAAAAGGGCGTTAAAAAATATTTGAAGTCGCTCCATAAAATTATGGAAAAGTATAAAAAATATAATACAGATTAAACACTCTCAAAAAACAGATCAAAGCCAAAAGCGACATTGCAAATATTTTAGCCCTTGATGCGTAGTTTTGTGGTGTCGGAACCACAGCCTTGATTTTTTCTAACTTTTTTATCAAGTTTTTATTAGGCACTACTAAATGCTAAAAAA
>PUKZ01000166.1 GCA_003550725.1 Bacteroidales bacterium
AGATTGTTGAAACCCTTTTAAATAACAGACCAAGAAAGCGATTAGATTATTTAACACCTAAAGAAAAATTAGAAAATTTATTGTTTAACAAGAAAGTTGCATTTGCAGCTTAAATCTACGTTTTAAATAATTTAATTTTATTTATAATCTTTTTAAAAAGTTAATGTCTATCAGATATATTATAAGTTTGAAAAAAAAATTCATGTTGGGTGATTATGTTATTTAGTTTTTTCTTTTTAATTGCGGTGATCATTACATTTCCCGGTAATGCATTTGGTTCTTTGGATGACAACTTTATGCTTAAAAAGCTTGATGCTACTTTTGAAACTATATCGAAAAAGAAAAGAAAAAAGGTTAAGGACAATCGTTTTCATTGGAGTGATGAGTATAGCAATTATAGCTTCGGTAATATAGAAATAAAAATAGTTACTGATCAAAACAGTAGAGAAAAGAAAATTGAGTCTAAAATTATTCAACCCTTTCAGGGTTGTACCGTAACGTATCGCACTATTTCTATGTGATTCAATTTTATTACATCCGTCAAACCAGTCAGAGATTTTTTCAAACATCTTTTACAGCCTTGATTGTATTCTGAAATGATGCAAAATCTAGTGTTGTTATTTATTACATAAACATAAATCAATATGATATATTATTGATATGAAAAATGTTTGTGATAAAGCCTCTGTTTTATTGCATATTTTTATCACATTAAAATATGGCTACTATTGATTTGTTATTACGATTTTAGTAGTGTTTTGACCTGCCTTCTAAAAAAATGCTGTTACCATGTTACATTTTTGTTCAATAATCGTCTTACAGATGAAAACAGGAATTATCATTTGTTTTAGTTAGATAATGAATAAAGGCATAGACTTACAATTGTTACCGATTAAAGACAAAGCTTTTCGATTTGCAAGGAAAATGCTTAATAGCAGCGACAATGCAAAAGATGTTGTCCAGGATATGTTTGAAAAGCTTTGGAAAATTAAGGAGGATCTGAATAAGTATAATAGTATCGAAGCGGTAGCAATAAAAATAACAAAAAACTTATGCCTGGACAGACTAAAGCATGAAAAGCAAAAAAATCATAAACTTAAAATTGTAAAAGCGAATTCGACAGTAAGGCTTGATAATAATTCTGAATTTGAAAATAAGAATACAATCGAAATAATAACTGATTTGATTGAAAAATTACCCGAAAAGCAAAAGATGATAATTCATTTACGTGATGTTGAGGACTTTGAATTAAGTGAAATTGCTGAAATCATGGATTTGGACAATGCAGCTATAAGGGTTAATTTGTCAAGAGCGCGTAAAAGAATAAAAAAACAGCTTATTGAAACAATGAATTATGGATTATAATAAGATAAAAACTTTATTGGATAAATATTTTGAAGGAAAAACCTCATTATCAGAGGAGAATTTGCTTAGCGAATACTTCAATCAAACTTATGATATTCATCCTGATTTTGAATATGCAAAAGATATGTTCCAATATTTTAAAAAAGAATCAGGAATTTGTTGTGAAGAAAATTCTGGTAAGCAAAGATTATTGGGTATAAATGGATCTCATAAAGTAAGGATTCTGATTGCTGTAGCTGCGGGTTTTCTGCTTATTTTTATCACTACCTTGTTTTTTCCGATCATCGAGCCTGATAAGAAGGCTTATGCCTACATAAACGGAGAGCCGGTTTATGATAGTGATATTGCACTTTACGAAGCACAAGATGCAATCTACAAGCTTACACATAATTTTAACACAGGGACTGAAAATTTAAGTAATCTATCAAAATTTTATGAAATAGAAAAAAAACTAAGTAAAAGTAAATAAAACATGCATAAGTTTTTGACTTTTAACTTTTAGCTTTCAACTGTTTATCAATTTAATAACTAAAAAATATTCAAATGAAAAAATTATTGGTCATTTTAATCGGAATGCTACCTATTGTGGCTTTAGCACAGGAATCTCAGCTAAATTTTTTATTCGATAAATATTCGGGGCAGAAGGGATATACTTCTATACATATTACGGAGCATTTATTTAATATGTTTAAAGATGTCAATAGCGAACGCCAGGAAAAAGAATTTAAAGATGCTGTTTCAGGCCTGGAAGCTATTAAAATTTTGGTTGCTGATGAAAAAAAAGGTGAAGCAGGAGCCCAGTTTGAAAATAAGCTGTCATCGATTTTTTCAGACGACTTGTTTAAAGAATTGATGGTTATCAGAGATGGCAACGAAACAGTCGCCTTCTTCATAAAGGAGGATGAAGGATTTATTAAGGAGTTTGCAATGACGGTTACCGGTGATGGAGAAACGTTTTTACTTTTTCTTGAAGGAAATATCGACCTTGAGAAAATATCAAATTTATCAAAAACAATGAATCTAAAAGGATTTGAGCATTTAGAAGGAGTTGAAGAATAACATTAAATAAATAAACCATGAAGACAACATGTGAGTTAAAAAATAGATTTAGGGGCATTAAAAAAGTTTTATTGAGCATAATCATATGTTCATTAGCTTTGGTAAGTTATGGACAAAAAAATGTAGATTCATTGCTTAGGCTGACCCGTAATGAAATTGGCAAATTTAGTTTCCGAAATGCCGAGAATTACTTGCAAGAAGTGGAAAAAACAGATTCATTACATCCTGAACTTCTTTATTTATATTGTGAGATGAAGTTGTTGCTTGGTAATGATGAGTTTATGGTATATATGGAAAAACTTCGTAATTCGGGAGTTTCCGAGTACTATCATGTAATGAAGCTTAAACATGCACATTTTATAGGATTGGCTGAATATGAAAGTCTTTTGGAGAAATATCTCGCATATTATCCTGATAATGGGGAGATTAAATTTGTGCAATGGCTGTCGGAACTTGATAAGGGGAATTATGAAATGTGCATGCAAAGTGCTTATGGAATATCAGAAGAAACAGTTTTTAAATTTGCCCCATATTTGGCATTATTTAATATTTCATGGGACAAAAATTACAAGAATGCAGTTGCTTATATGGATACCGTTGAGCAAATAATTGGGAGAGAGTTCTATGGCTCGGGGTACAGAGAGATATTAAAAATTTTGTCCGACACTGAACTTAAAGATTTTAATGATGGGCTGACAGAGTTGCCTTTTGCATGGTGTGGACCCGGCATGGGTTTTTATATGATTGACGAAAAGGGGGACTCATTGAAAATTGAATTGGATACGGGTACAGGATTTAACTTGATGACAGTACATGACAAATCCCTGGGAAAAAATATTTCCGGAACTGATGTTTTGGTCCTGGAAAAAGGAATTTCTTATAATTATATGGATAAGCCTGCCGACCTATATTATAAAAAATCGAATTTTTCAGTTCCTGCATACGAAAACTTAATTTTTGGTTATTTTGACAGTCAATTTTTTAAAGCTGACGGATGTACATCGCCATTTGTTTTTAAAAACAGTGCATTGCATATTGACCCCATAAATGAAAAAGTATATTTGATGGATCGCCAAAACCTTGATAGGTATATAAAGGAAAATAAGGATAAAATTGAGAAAGTTCCTTATATTGTGAGAAACGGATGGATTTTTATCCCTTGCAAAATAAATGGCACAGAAACACTAATGCAACTGGAAACAGGCTCCAGGGATGTTAATTTTAATACACTTTCTCTTGAAGCTCTTGGTCTTGAAAGCTATGCATGTTCTATTGAATGGAATGGGCAGGATTTTCCTATTGATAAAGTTGATTGTACCCTTGAAATTGGCAGAATAAAATATGAAGTAAACGGTGGACTTGTCACTGACAGGGTTTATGGAAACTTGCTTTATGGGCTTGCGTCTTCCGGTGATATCGGGCCTTTGTTTATGCAAAATTTTGCATTTACTATAGATATGTTCAATCAACAAATTGTTTTTGAAAAAAACTGATATTAATCGTGAAGAAGATATAATTATTGTGGTTTTATATTCCGGAAACGGGAAATGTCTCCGGGTGCCTTCGTTCTACGCTAACTTAGAGTTGCCAGGAAACTGTAAGCATCCTGTTTAGCCGCGAGAATTAACCCGGTGGGCTTAATAACACCAACATTAGTAGTAATGTAGGTTATTTTCGTTGATTTAGCCAAACCCGCGGGGTTGAGATTAATATAGATAAATAAAGTTCTAATTGTGTTTTGTGAGAATAGCCTGACAAGGATTGTAGAACCTACTTTTTAAACTTTTAAAATACAAAAAACATGAAAAAGTTTTTGTTAATTCTGTCAATTAATCTGATTATAGGCAGTACAGGTTACTGCCGGGGAGATTACAATAGTTTCTATCAGGAAAACAGGTATAATGAAGATATTATCAATTTTGAAATTCCAAGATGGCTTTTCCGATTAATGCTGATTGCTGACAGGCAAGATAATTATGAAGACAAAAAATTTTTAAGGAAAATCAATAATGTCAGCTTTTTTATTGCTGAATCGTCAGGTCTAAAATATTACAATGAATTGACAGGTAGTTTGTCCGGCAGAAAATATAGAACACTTGTGGAAATTAAAGATGGTCCGACTAATATATCTTTTATAGCAAAAGGATCGCGTAATGCAGTAAATAAAATTTTGATGATAGTATATGATATTGATGATTTAGTGGTAATGTGTATAGAAGGGCGTTTTACAAATAAAGATGCGGAATCTTTGATTCGCTCTGTTAATATTGACGATGCAGTGAATATGAGATAAAATATTAGTTTATGATTAATAAAATATCTAGATGATTTCTTCAAGTATGAATAGAAAATAAATGCTTACCTCGTTCTAAAAGACGGCAAAACCCTTGACTTATAACAGGGCAGGGGGATATCTTAGTTTTACCCCATACTTTTTATAACTTATTTAACAAAAAAAAAAGGAAAAAACTTGCTTTTTCTTTTTTAATGTTATATATTTGTCACATTAAATTATTATTATATAACATTTTGATATTAATAAATAACATAAGGAGGTTTTAATTATGAAAAGAAATCCATTAAGATTTTTAGGATTATTGGGGCTATTAGGCCTAACCGGACTTTTTACAGGTAATCCCGGTTTATTTGGTTTTTTTGGTTTTTTTGCTTTATTTGGGTTCAATGAAAAGGTTGATGAAATGCTACACAGGAACCTGGGTCGTGCAGCATTCAAAGCTTTTATTGTTTCATCTGCTGGACTTATTTTGGGTATGGTTTCCTTATACTTCATTGAACCGGGTGAAACAGCTGCTTTGGTAGCTGCCATTTTATTTGGAGTAATCTTTGCTGCACAATTTTTAACTTTTGTACTATCTTATAGGTATTATGAAAGAAAGGGGGAGCACTGATGGAAATACAGATAAAAACCCGTATCAAGGAGCTGCGAGCCAGGCACGATTTGACACAGGAGCAGCTGGCCGATAAGGTGGGTGTGCGCCGGGAAACTATTGGTCACATTGAAAAGGGAAAGTACAACTTATCATTGCTTCTTGCTTATAAAATCGCCAGGGCATTAGAAAGCGACATAGAGGAGGTATTTATACTTCGGGAAAAGGCCGTATAATAAGAATATATAAATCGTTCAATTACATTTTGTGATTTATTTTAGCACGTATCTATTCCTGGCGGTTTTCTTCATTAGTTTGTTTTCTGCACCTATCTATTCCCTGCGGCTTCAGCCGCAGGATCGGGAAACGGCGCTACGGACGAGGGCTTTAGCCCCATTTTAACCTGGCTAAAGCCAGGCAGTAAAATATAATAGTTCTAATAATATATTTTATTTAATTCCGATATTTATATGTTTTTTCGGCTTAAGCCGCATAATTAATGGAGCTAAAGCTCCGAAGATCTGCAGGCTAATTTTAACCACCGGCTGAAGCCGGCGGGAATAGATATGGTTCTATTCACATTTTGTTCTAAAAGTCGGTGAGAATAAATATGGTTCTATTCACATTTTGTTCTAAAAGTCGGTAGGAATAGATATGATTATAATCACACTATGTTATAAAAGCCGTAAGGAATAGATATAGTTCTAATCACATTTTGTGAGATATTTTAATACCTATCTATTTCAGGCGGCTTTCTTCATTAGTTTGTTTTCTGTACCTATTTATTCCCTGCGGCTTCAGCCGCAGGATCGGGAAACGGCGCTACGGACGAGGGCTTTAGCCCCATTTTAACCTGGCTAAAGCCAGGCATTTAAATATAGTAGTTCTAATAATATATTTTATTTTATTATGATACTTATCTGTTTTTTCGGCTTCAGCCGCATAATAAATGGAGCTAAAGCTCCAAAGATCTGTAGGCTAATTTTAGCCACCGGCTGAAGCCGGCGGGAATGGATATGGTTCTAATCACGTTTTGTTATAAAAGCAGGTGGGAATGGATATGGTTCTAATCACATTTTGTGATAAAAGCAGGTGGGTATAGATATAGTTATAATCACATTTTGTGAGATATTTTAATACCTATCTATTTCAGGCGGCTTTCTTCATTAGTTTGTTTTTTGCACCTATCTATTCCCTGCGGCTTCAGCCGCAGGAGCGTATAGTGCCCCTGCTGACGGGGCTTTAGCCCCATTTTCACCCCCTGATCAATTTCCATCCGTTTTTTTCCATAAATTCATCAACTTCATCAGAAAAAAGCAAATACTTATGCTTATCTTCTTGTGAATGAATATATTTTCTTACTGCTTCTACATGACTTTCACTAACACTAACCGCCCAGAAATCATTTTGCCAGGCAAATTTACCTTTAACCAATTTGTTTTTATTTATCCAAAAAGAGGATTCTCCTTTTATTAGCCTTGCAACATCACTTATTGTTTGTGAAGTCCCAAGTGATATGAGACAATGTACATGTTCTTTATGACCATTAATACAATCCAGCCAAATATCTTTTTCTTTAGCATTTAGCTTCATGTGTTTAAAAACCGTAAATCTTAATTCTTGTGAAAATAGAAAAGGATTCTTGTTTTTTGTAGAAAAGACATAATGTATCCAGACTCTTATCCAGCTCATGGTTATTTAGGTTTAAAGGGTATCTAAATAAATACTTTTTTTGTAAATATAGTTTATTTAAAATTAATGGAGCTAAAGCTCTGAAGATCTGTAATTTAATTTTAACCACCGGCTGAAGCCGGCGGGAATAGATATTTTTCTAATCACATTTTGTGATTTATTTTAGCACGTATCTATTCCTAGCGGTTTTCTTCATTAGTTTGTTTACTGCATTTATCTATTCCCTGCGGCTTCAGCCGCAGGAGCGGGCATTTATTATGTTACTGAGTTGATTTATTAAAAATTCAATTCAACAACAAAAATCCGCCATTTATCAAACATTTTTTTTCTGTTTTATTTAATAATAGAAATTTTGTATAGAATATAAAGACATAATTATGTTATTGTTTCTGCTTTGTTTTAAAATAGTTTTAATAATTAACTAAATTATAAATAAGGAATTATGTATTCAAAAGGTTTTTATGTAAAAACATTCTTTTTTTTATGTATTATATTTTTAAGCGATATAAGTGTTACTAATTTGTATTCCAGGTATTTAGCAGGTAACGGGCGTGGTGATCGTCCTACTGTTGCAGTAGTTCTTAGTGGCGGTGGTTCGAGGGGTATTGCACATATTGGTGTGTTGCAGGCTCTTGAGGAGCAAGGTGTTCCGATTGATTTTATTGCCGGGACATCTATGGGTGCTATTATAGGCGGGCTTTATGCCGCCGGTTATTCGCCTTCTGAAATGCTTGAGATAGTTTTGTCAGACGAATTCAAAGATGCTGCATCAGGAAATATTGATAATAAATATACCTATTATTACAAGCAAACTGACCCTGATCCGGTATGGGTAAAAATCGATTTCTCAATGGAACAATTTAGAAAAAACGGGGTAAGAGATATTTATCGAAGTAATTTACCTTCAAGTCTGGTGACGCCTTATCTGATGGATTTTTTGTTTATGAAATATTTTGAACCTGCAGCTGTAGCGGTTAATTATAACTTTGACAATCTTTTTGTTCCCTTTCGATGTGTTACATCAAATATAGAAGATAACAGGGGTGAAGTTATGCGTATAGGCAGTCTTGCAGATGCAATAAGAGCTTCTATGACTTTTCCATTCTATTTTCAACCTATTACTATTGACGGAAGACTTATGATGGACGGTGGTATGTATAACAATTTTCCCGTGGATATTGTTGAAATGGAATTTCAGCCTGATATTATAATAGGAAGTGTAGTTTCAGGTAACCCTGCCAGGCCGTCATCCAACGATATTATTACTCAACTTCAAAATATGTTGATGGGTCATACCAACTATAATATCAATGCAGATAAAGGTTTTCTTATACAACCTAAAGTGCCTAAACTTCAGATAAACGATTTCAGCCGGAGCCGCGAAATATACACCTTGGGTTATGATGCTGCAAATGAACAAATCAATGATAATTCCTATATTGTTGATAGTAGAGTTGACACTAATAATGTTTCTGAAAGAAGAAAGGCTTTCAGAGATGAAATACCGGATTTATTTATTGATAATGTAATTGTTGGTGGGCTTAATAAAGATGAAAAGCAGTTTATTGTTAATCAAATTAAGGTTTCTGAAAAACCTATGCACATTGACGATATCAAAAAAAACTATTTGACAGTGCTTTCAAATATTAACTTTAATTACAGTCATCCTTGTTTGATTTTGAATCCCGAAACCGGCTATTATGACCTTTTTTTGGATATGCAATATGATACTTATGCCCAGAGAAGGTATGGCGGAAATATTTCATCGGGCAATGTTAGTCAGGCATATACAAAATTGAAATACCGATGGTTGAGAAAAAACCCTGTATATGTTTCAAGTAAATTGTTTTTAGGTAAAACATATAATAGTTTTAGTGTTTCGTCAAGAAAAGATTTCTCACGAAAACACCCCTTTTATTTAAATGCAGATTTAGTTTATAATAATAAAACGTACTCTTCACGGCATGCTTATATATTTGAAGAAAATAAGCCTTCTTTTTTAAAACAATCGGAGTATTTGGGTAACATTCATATTGGTTTTCCTGCAGGTATCAGGGGTAAAGTTGAAATGGGAGGGTTTAAAGTATATAATAGAAATGAATTTTATGATTCAAGGGTGTTTTCAAAAACTGATACAGCCAATATTACAAGTTTTGAACCATATGGGTTAAAAGTCAGTTATGAATACAATACCCTCGATTATAATCAATATGCTCAGAGTGGTAGATTTTTGAATATCACTATGGGATATGTAAATGGTAGTGAAAAATTTGTGCCCGGAAACACAGCTGTTGATAACAACAGAAGCATCAATGAGCATTCATGGCTGGAATTTTCTATGAGATATGAAGATAACTTCTGTGAGATCGGACGTTTTTATCCCGGAATATTAGTAGAAACTTTCATGAGTAACAGGCCATTATTTAGTCATCATATTGCCTCACTTGCTATGGCAAAACAGTTCAATCCATTCCCAATTGCAAAAACTGGGTTTCTACCTGAATTTCGCGCCAACAATTATCTCGCTGCCGGCACTAAGCTAAGTTACAGACTGTCTGATGCAAGCAGTATTCAAGCCAAAGCATTTGCATTTCAACCCCTGGAGCAAATTGAAGTAAAAAATAACTACCTGCCTCATTTTTCTGAAAATACAAATGTAGCTCTTATGGCAAATATGGCATTTGTTAGACATACTTTTGCTGGACCCTTGAGTTTAAGTGTTTCTTATTTTGAAAATGAAGCCCAGCCATTGATGTTTATGCTAAATTTTGGCTACATCCTGTATAACAGAAATGCATTCTTGTTTTAAAGAATTTATTAAATGAATGTGGTGGCTATTGATTTGCAATTCGTCAAATATTTGAATTGCATGCTGATTATCACCGTCTTTGTTGTTTTAATAGCCATAGCATTTTTTCTACGGAATGGTTTCTAAAATTCAAGTTTATTCAAAATTTTGAGTATTTTTGATTTAGACAATAATGGAATAAATAATAATGAATACCAATTCAAATACATAAATTAATTTCTGATTAATGGGTTTTTATATTCTTTGTGCTTACTTTACAAAAAAAATTTCTGTTTGAAAAGTCCGGTATAAAAACAGTAATATCTATAATTTTTCCACCAATCGCTCTCCTATCATGAGCTTAGGAGAAATATTATCAATAAACGGTTCTTGATTAAGTTGCAACAATATAACATGAAATATTTTATAATGATCCTGAACAGCAAAACTTTTCCGGATCATTAACCGAAAATCTCGATCACTGATATTGCACGTTGGAGATAGTATTTCATCATATGACTTTTTAGGTTGTATATATAATTTTTGTGTTAGTTGTCAACTTTTATGGAATTAATATAATTAATGTGTTTAATAGCGTACCTTGTTATCCTGTTATTTGCTATTGGAGATAATTGGCTTTAATGAAGTCAGATATAAATGCAGCTCCAGGGTATGGCTTAATATGGAGAGATATGACAATTGTGGCTATGGATATGTTTATGCATTATGCAAAAAATAATAACCGATAATAGAGTAACTAACATTAAATCAGAAAAACATGAATAATAAACCATGGTACGTAGTTTTATTTGAAAACTATGGTGAGAAATACGATAATGAATGTTTCACACAGGGAACAAATGGAGAATGCGATTTTATAGAGAAAGAATTGAATTTCAATAAAGATCTAAATATCATTGACATCGGTTGTGGCACTGGTCGTCATTCAATAGAATTGTCAAAAAGAGGCTATTCGATAACCGGAGTTGATTTGTCGGAATCCCTACTCGAAAAAGCGAAAGAAAAGGCAAAACACAACAGGTTGCAAATTGATTTTTTAAGACATGATGCACGAAATTTACCATTTGAAAACCAATTTGATGTGGCTATAATGATCTGCGAAGGTGGTTTCCCATTAATGGAAACAGATGAAATGAATTACGAAATTCTCAAAAATGTATCAAAGTCGCTGAAGGATAAGGCAAAATTCATCTTTACAACTTTAAACGGTTTATTCCCTTTATTTCACTCTATAAACTATTTCCATTCAAAAAACACTATTGAGGGCAACGCAACCTATGAAAGCAGGAATTTTGATTTAATGACTTTCAGGGATTACAACATTACAAAAGTTGTGGATGATAACGGAGTAGAAAAAGAACTTGAATGTAATGAAAGGTATTATGTGCCATCTGAAATAACCTGGTTACTGAAAACACTTGGATTTAAAAAAATTGAAATTTTCGGGGCAAAATTAGGAGCTTTTTCCCGTGAAGATAAATTAAAGACCGAAGACCATGAAATGTTGGTAATTGCAGAAAGATGAAGTTTTTGAAAAATCGGTTAAACCAAATAGCAAGATATGACGATGTATAAGACCTGACTGAACGACTTAGTGAAAAGATTACCAGCCTTTAACACAAAAAATTAATTTTTTCCATTGCCATTTAAAAAATCATTTTTATCTTTGACCAACCGTTCATTCAAAAATAAATAAATTTAAAGATAAAATTAAATATGACCCCTAAAACGAAAGAGCAATTTGAAGAAATAAGGAAGGAAAAGCGTGAGCTAATAAAGGAAACCGCATTACATATATTTGCCGAAAAAGGTTATCGGGCAACGACAATTAGCGAAATTGCAAAAGCCGCTAATATCTCAAAAGGATTACTTTATAACTATTATGAAAGTAAAGAAAGTGTTTTAACAGATATATTGAAGAGTTTAATTCAAAATATTGGTAATTTAATACATCCGAGTAATGATGATGAGATCACAGATGAAGAGATGGAAAATTATTTCGAGTTATTGATGGATTCAATGAAAAAAGACAGAGAATACTGGATGATATTTTTTCAATTAACGATGCAAAAAGATGTTGTTTCTCATATTTTTTCTGAAGAGGGTACTAGTGGTCATGCTGATAAATATATGCAAGCAGCATATAATTATTTTGAAGAGCGATTTGATAACCCACAGGAAATGTTATTATTATTCAGGTCAATAATAAAAGGATTAGCAATGATTTTGGTATATACACCGGAAGCATGTCCTGATGATGTTGTTGAATCACTCAAAAAGAGGTTAAAGAATATGTTTATTAAACAAAAAAAATAATAGTATGAATTTTTTTGATTTGCTCAGGGATAATTATTTGCTATTCAACTTTAAAAAATGATTGTTCATTAATTATATTTTTTGAAAAAAAACAATTAAGAACATATTTGTAATGAAAACTAAAAAAACAAAACTTATGAAAACACAAAAGATTTTATTATTAACCATTTTAACAATTGTTATTTTTGGGTTTAAAGGTGAAGCCCAGGATGCACGTGAGATACTGGAGCGCGTTGAGTACAACATGCGCGGCGATGCATCTTATTCGGAAATGACTATGGAAACGGTACGTCCCAGATACACACGTGAGATTTCTATGAAATCGTGGACGTTGGGCGACGATTACGCACTTGTATTCGTTACAGCACCATCCAGAGATGAAGGTACTGCTACACTGAAAAGGGATAATGATATGTGGAGTTATAATCCTAACGTTGACCGCACAATAAGGATGCCTCCTTCAATGATGTCGCAGTCATGGATGGGGTCGGATTTTAGCAACGATGATTTGGTAAGCGGCACATCAACTGTAGATGATTATGAGCATACATTGCTTGGTGAAGAAACAATAAACGGGCATGACTGCTATAAGATTGAATTGATCCCACATCCTGAAACACCTGTTGTTTATGATAAAGTAATATACTGGGTGAGCAAAGAGTATTATCTGCCTGTAAAGGTTGAAAATTTTGATGATTTTGGTGAGCTTGCCAGCACGATGAACTTCAGAGATTTTAAAACAATGGGAGGCCGAACAATTCCGGCTGTTATGGAGATGATACCGGAAGACAAGCCGGGGAATAAAACCATTATCACTCAACATAAGGTTGATTTCGACATCGATATTTCCCAGGACTTTTTCTCAGTTGAAAATCTTACCAGTATTGAGTAACGGGTGACGAGTGACGGGTGACGGGTGACGAGTAACGAGTAACGAGTGACGAGTAACGGGTAACGGGTAATGAGTAACGGGAACGGATGATGGGTTTATATTTTATTATAGAAAAAATTAGAGTATGTTATTAATTGAAAAAATAGAAAAAAACTGTCAATCTTATTCAGGCATGAACAAATTATTACCCGTCACTCGTTACCCGTCACCCATCATTTATTTCATTATAAAAAATTTTTTTAAATAAAAAATGTAAAAACTTAAGCAAATGAATACATTAATAATATTAGCGTGGAGGAATTTATGGCGGAAGAAACGGCGGACACTTATCACCGTTAGTTCGGTATTGTTTGCCGTTGTTTTGGCAATTGCTATGATGTCGCTTATAGAAGGCACAAGAGAGCTGTTTATTGATTCTGTGGTAAGCCAAACAACAGGTCATTTACAAATACAGGATGTACTCTATCATGATGAGCCTTCAATGGATCACACCCTGGAGTATGGCGAGGAGGTTAATAGTGCTTTGGAAAAATATTCGGATATGATTGATTATACTGTGCCACGAATAGGGGGTTTTTGCCTTGGGGCTAAAGATATTGGTACTCGCGGGGTTAAGGTTATGGGAATAAAACCTGAAAAAGAAGACCGGATGAATGATCTTTCTTCACGGATGGTTGAAGGGGAGATGTTTTCCGATAATGATAATTATGCTGTTATAGGAGAAGGTGTGGCAAATTTACTTGAATTGTCAATTGGAGATACGATAGTTTTGATTGGACAAGGGGTTCAGGGCATGTCGGCAGCCGGAAAATTTAAAGTAGGGGGTATAATAGAATTTCCAATGCCTGAGCAGAACAACACTATGGTATATTTGCCCTTGAAAGAAGCACAGTGGTTTTTTGCCGCCCCGGAAAGGTTGACCAACCTAATTATTATGGTTGAAAACGAATCGGATATAAATATATTGGCACAGTATTTACCAGATGAACTTGATGATGAATGGTATGCCGTAAAGACTTACGAAGAATTAATGCCAGACATATTAACAGCTTTTGAGGCCAGGGATGCCCAGGTAAGGCTGTTTGCATGGATATTGTATATCGTTGTGGGCTTTGGAATTTTTGGCACTATAATAATGATGATTCATGAACGATTAAGAGAGTTTGGGATATTATTGTCAATAGGCTTGAAACGTTCCCAACTGGCTATTATATGTCTTTTTGAAACTTTGTTTATAAGCATTATAGGGGTTCTTTCAGGTATTATTGTCGGATTTCCTATTATGTATTGGCTAAACCAGAATCCTATACAAGTTGGAGATGATCTGGCAGAAATATTTCTTGACATGGGCTTTGAGCCTGTGATGCCTTTTTCTATAGCACCGGATATATTTATTTACCAGGCTATTACAATTTTTATAATTGCACTTGTTGTAGGGCTTTATCCTGTGAGAAAGGTGTTCAGGCTTGATATGATAAGTGCAGCAAGGAATTAAGTGGTAACGAGTAATGAGTAACGAGTAATGAGTAACGAGTAATGAGTAACGAGTAATGAGTAACGGGTAACGGGTAATGGGTTATATTTAATATTGAATATTAGAGTATGGCATTAATTGAAAAAACACTAAAAAATTCATTAACAAAAAACTCTGTGAAACACCGTGGTTAAAAGAATAAAAACAAACAAAAATATTAATCAACATTATAATTAACAATGATTGAAAATTCAAAACCCGTTACCCGTTACTCGTCACCCGTCACTTTTTTTAATTGTGACAAATAATTTTTTTAAAAAGAACAACTATAAAAAAGAAACAAATGAAAACACTCATAAAAATATCATGGAGAAATATATGGAGAAACAAGACGCGCAGTATTGTGATAATTGTAGCAATAATATTGGGTTTGATGGGTGGAATATTCGGTGCAGCCATGCGTTTGGCTCTTGAAAAGCAGCAATTTGAAGATACCATAGAAACACAGGTTTCTCATATCCAAATTCACCACCCTGAGTTTATTGCTAATCCGGAGGCGCGCTTTCGTATTCCAGATGGTTTGCAAATAGCATCAGATCTGAATAAAAGAGATGATATAAAAGTTGCATCGCCAAGAATTGTTTTTGACGGTATGGCTGCCACAGCTAATATGAATGCCGGTGTTAGGATAAAAGGCATTGACCCAGAAATTGAAGCCCAGACAACAGGGCTTAAAGGTCTGATAGAAGAAGGCTCATATTTGATTGAAGAGGGCAGAATACCTTCAATAGTTATTGGCAGGCAATTGGCTGAAAAACTTAATACCGCTGTCGGCTCACGTATGGTTCTGACTTTCCAGGATGTGGAAGGGGAAGTAATAAATGCTTCCTTCAGGATAGAAGGCATTTATTCTCTGCCTTCGAGAGCTTTCGAAGAGCGCAAGGTTTTTGTTAAGAAAACTGATATTAATGAAATAATCGGAGATGAAGAGGCTGTATCAGAAATAGCTATAGTTATTAAAAATTCTGATGATTTCAGGGTTATTACGGATGGATTAAAGGAGGCATACCCTGACACTAAAGTACGTCATTGGGGTGATTTGCGGCCATCTTTATATTATTCACTTGAAGTTCTTGATGAAGTTTTAATATGGATCCTGATAATAGTAATAATGGCTGTATCCTTCGGGTTGCTTAATACTATATTGATGTCAATACTCGAAAGGGCAAGGGAGTTGGGAATGCTCCTGGCAATCGGTATGAAACGAGTAAAAGTTTTCTTTATGATTGTTTTGGAAACTACCATAATTTCTTTGTTTGGCGGAGTAATAGGGCTTACAATGGCTTACGGTATGATAAGCATATTAAATAATACCGGCGTACCTATTCCCGGAGGGGAAGGCCTTAGCGAGCTTGGTTATGCTTCTGTTCTTTATCCGGATCTGGAAACCGGATTTTACTTTCAAGTAGTAGTAGTATTGGTTGTGTTTGCAATACTTGCTTCAATATACCCGGCATTGAAAGCTATACGTTTGCAGCCGGCAGAAGCAGTGAGGCAGGAATAGGGTAACGGGTAACGAGTGACGAGTAACGGGTAACGGGTAACGAGTAACGGGTCAGATTAGATTAATAGTTAGTATTATTATAGAAATTTTAAAGTATGTTATTAATTGAAAAAAAAATAGAAAAAAACTGTCAATCTTATTCAGACATGGAAAATTATTACCTGCCACTCGTCACCCGTCACTCGTTACT